>CAMWSM010000093.1 GCA_947176915.1 uncultured Porphyromonadaceae bacterium
AAAGCATATTCAGCCCGTTATTCTGACCTATCCGAGTTTTGTTTTCTTTTCCCGAACAAAAGGAGCGGCACTTTTTTCCTAAAATATTTAAAAGAGGAGAGCGAAAAACATGTTATGCTCTCCCCGCATATAACCACGATTACGGATTTTGTGGGTAAGCTTTCCGGGCGAGTAGTAGCCGGAAGGCTTGACTTGCTATTTATGCTTTATGGAGCATATAACGAGCTTTCGGGGGGCGGGGCTGGAGAGTTAGATGAATCTGATTCCGTGGAATTTGATTCCTTCCGAGGTTGGGGAGAAACTGTGTTGTCTGATTTCAGTGAGGCTGACCAATATATGGTGAACACTGCTGAATTATTCAAAAATGTAAAGGATTATAGAGAGATTTCCTCAAATTTTTTAACTAAGGATCAAAAGAGGGTCCTTGAAGAATATTTCGGCAGGACTGAAGTGGGCGACAGCAGTAAGTTTTGGAAAAATTTTGACAAGGAGGATGAGGAACTGTCGAATGCCAAAAGGAGATTCCTTCACCTTTGGCGAATTATGGCGCCTCTCTATGATAAGTTGAATGAAAAACTTGCTGCCAAAGGTCTGACAACTACAGGAGGGGCCTATCGCCTTGCCGTGGAAACTTTGCGGGAAAACGGTAGGGATATTCTCCCCTATAAAAAGGTAGTGGCGATCGGATTTAATGCTTTAAGCACAACGGAAAATTTCATATTCAATGAATTAAAAAATTTTGAAGGTTACGAAGGCTTTGATTCGTTTGCCGATTTCTTTTGGGATATGACCGGACCCATATTGACGGGAGGAGTGAACTCTGCGTCAAAATTTGTCAAAGCTAATATAAATATGTTTCCTTGCCCGGATTGGGCGTTGTCCGGATTACGTCTTAGTGAAACTTCCGATATGCCTAAAATAAATGTAGTGGCATCTCCAAGCAATTCGGCTCAAGTCAAGATAACCGGAAATCTTCTTTCGGAATTACGCCGTAGGATTACAGCGGAGGAAATTACGAACGCTAAGGTTGCGGTTGTGCTTCCGGATGAAAATCTTTTGCTTCCGATGCTTTATTCTCTTCCCGACGGAATGGGAAAGGTTAATCTCACAATGGGCTATTCGTTGCGCCTGACATCAGTGGTGCCTTTTGTTACTTTATTAAGGAAATTGCAATTAGACAGAAGGAGAGTTGGTGGAGAAGAATGCTTTTATCATAATGATCTCCGTCTTTTTCTCGCCCATCCTTTTTCACATGCCGTTTTCGGATCGGAAACCGTGAGAGAGGTCGTCAAGCTCATGGATAAGGAACACCGGACTATCGTTAAGCTCTCCGAACTTCACGATTTTTCTGAGGACCTTTCAAAAATACTCGATCCGGCTCAACTTGGAGAAACACCTTTGGAAGTGGTGAGATACATTGAGAAGGTCTTGAACATCGTGAAGGATAAGCTTGAAAAGAATGGCGAAAAAAAGGAAAGCAAGAAACTGGAGACATCTCATATAAATATTTATCTGGATGGCTTGCGACGACTGACGGATATTTTGGAGGAATATAGAGTGAATATGAAACCTCCGACTGTGTTTTATCTTGCTGACAGGATGATAGCCGGAGAAACAGTGAGATTTGAGGGAGAACCTCTCACCGGACTTCAGGTAATGGGAACTCTGGAGACACGTTCTCTTGATTTTGACCATCTTTTCATTCTCTCAATGAATGAAAGGATAATGCCTTTGCGCGCAAGAATGCGAACATTTATAGCAAACAGTCTGAGGAATGCCTTTGGAATGCCTCCGGCTAATTATGCAGAAAGTATTTTTGCATATTATTTTTACAGAATGATCTGCCGTGCAAAAGAGGTTACGCTTCTTTATGATGCAAGGACGGGCGGAGGGCAAGGAGCAGGAGACGTTTCGAGATATATTGTGCAGCTGCGCCATTTGTTTGCCAAAGATAAGATAAATGATCAGGAATGGAAATTTATTCTCACCGCGAAGGAGGGAAAGAATGCGAGTGTGGAAAAGAATGATGAAATCACTTCATTGCTGTCTTCCTATTTGGAGGAGGGAGGGAAAAAGAGGTTTTCTGCCTCATCCCTGAATGATTACAGGGAATGTCAGGTGAAGTTTTTCTATAGGGATGTGATGGGAATAAATACCGATCCCGAGCCTTCTGAGTTTATAGATGCAATTGGAGCGGGAAATATTCTTCACACGCTAATGGAGGAATTGTATGTTCCGGAGAATATGCGTGGACAGTATCTCAAGACCCCATTGATGGTAACCGGAGAATCGCTTGATAAACTTATTGCTGATGAGGAAGGTTTAAGGAGGCTGACAACAAGGATTGTAAATCGTCTTCACTACAAAAAATGGGGAGAAGATCTTGACACTCCTCTTTTCGGAGCATCCGAAATCGTAGCAGAAAGAATCATGGAACAGGCAGTAAGGGTGATGAAGCATGACCGTGCGTTGACTCCTTTCAAAATCTACGGCACTGAAATAAAGGATTTGCTCAGAATAAATTTGCCTTCCGGAAAGACTGTTAATTTCAAGTTTGCTATCGACCGTCTTGATGAAATAATGATAGACGGCACGCCCCATCTCCGCATAGTGGATTATAAGACGGGAAGCATCAAACTTAAAGCAGCGGATATGGAGGAGGTTATGACGGGTGATTATAAAAGCGAACAGATATTTCAATTGTTTACCTACGCGTGGTTGCTTAATAAACAAGGAATAAGGGGTGCGAGGAATGTCATGATGGAAATATACAATGTTCCTAAGATCTTCCTCCCGGAGGTAAATTATCCTGAGATCGATAAGCAGCCGGTGGCAGATTATTCTCAATATTCGGCAGAGTTCTCAGAGAGAATCGAGCAGATGCTGGAGAGTGTTTTTGATTCACCCGCTTTCAAGGCGACGGAAGATGCCCGGAGGTGTGAAATGTGTGGATTGCGCGAAATATGTCGTCGCTGAAATTAAATTAGGAGAGTGGTGTGAACATTGCTCCCGATGAGTCGTTTTTCTTATAGATGAGTCGTTTTTCTTATAGAAGGAGTTGTTCGCCGTTATGAGTGAACACTTCTCAACAAAAGAACCCAAAATAGAAATATCTTGATATGGAAAGAATCGTGATAATAGGTGGTGGCTTTGCCGGTCTTAATCTTGTGAAATATCTTGACAAAGACAAATTTGAGGTTATGTTGATTGACCGGGATAACTTCCACTGTTTTCCACCGCTCTTCTATCAGGTGGCTTCTTCCGGGCTGGCACCTGAGAATATATGTTTCCCCTTTCGCCGGGAACTTCTTAGACATACGAATGTGTCATACCACATGGGGCATGTCAAAGATATAGATCTTGAGGCTAAGAAAGTAACAACAAGCTATGAGACGCTTGAATATGATAAACTGGTTATAGCGGCAGGCTCAGCCAATAATTATTTTGGCAATGATTCACTGCGCCAGACAACATTTGGAATAAAAACCATATCGCAGGCTGCCCATACACGCGATGAGATAATAGACCGTCTTGAAAGGGCGTCAATATGTGATGACCCTGAGCGCAGGAAGCAGTTGTTGAGTTTCCTTGTTGTCGGTGGAGGTCCGGCAGGTGTTGAGATCGCCGGCTCAATAGGGGAGATGAAGAAGTATGTGCTGCCAAAAGAATATCCCGGTCTAAATGCTGACGACCTGAAGATAACGCTTGTGGAAGGCGCCGGAAAGTTACTGGGGGCTATGAGCGAAAAATCCTCTAAGAAGGCGTTGGAGTATCTTTCAAAGGATCTTTTGGTTGATGTGAGGCTAAACACTTTGCTGCAGGATTATACCGATAAAATAGTAACATTTGCCGACGGCAAGAAGGAATATTGGGAAACGGTGATTTGGACTGCAGGCGTAAAGGGTGAGACTATGCCGGGCTTATCTCCGGAGTTTGTTGGTCGAGGAGGACGTATACCGGTAGATAAGTTTAACCGTGTGATCGGACATGAGGCTGACGTAATGGCAGTAGGAGACATCGCCTGCATGATAACGGATGATTATCCCCATGGACATCCACAGATGGCGCAGCCTGCAATCCAGCAGGCACGTAATCTTGCAAAAAATCTCAATAAGGGTGAATTTGTAAAGGAATTCAAATATTACGACAAAGGCTCTATGGCAACAGTAGGAAAAAATAGGGCTGTGGCAGATTTGAAATGCTGCTCCTTGTCGGGATTTATAGCATGGTTTGCCTGGATGGCTATCCATCTCCTCTCTCTCTTGGGAATGAGAAACAAAGTGACGGTATTTCTCAACTGGATATGGAATTACTTCACTTATTCCTCATCATTGCGATTGCGATTATTGCCGACGAAGTATCCTTTGCGCCGCCATTGGGGAGATTGAGAAATTCATTATTTTATTTTATTAATGTAAATGACCTTGAAAATGAATAATATTTATAAATATATGCTTCCAATGATGTTGCTTGGAGTGTTGCCGCTCGGAAGTTGCTCATCATTGAATGGCGAAAAAAAAAGTGATGTGAAAAAAGAAGTTGTCCTTCCAACCGACAGGGAGAAGATTGTTCAGGCAGTTTCTGCCGTGTATACCTCGGAAGATCTTGAAAAGGGTATAGTGAAGGGAGACTGGGCTATTGAAAAAGTGAATGGCAAGGCAGCTGTGGGTGAAAAAGCTCCATATTTGAAATTTGTTCCTGATGAGAAGAGAGTGTATGGCAATAACGGATGCAATATTATCAATGCCACTTATCAATACAATCCGGCGGATTCTACCCTGACTTTCTCTAATCTTGTGTCAACCATGATGGCATGCGGAATGGAGGGTATAACGGATATTGAGATTAATCAGGCGTTGGATGCCTCCAGATATTACACATGGCGTCTTAACGGAGATGATTATTATCTGACTCTTTTTGATGCCGACCATTCGGAGGTAATGGAACTGATGCACCAGAATTTTCAGTTTCTGAATGGCACATGGGCGGTGATAGAGATAGACGGCGAGGCAGTCAATGTACCGGATATGAAACTTGTGATTGATGTTGATGAAGGGAAACTGCACGGCAACACAGGTTGCAACATAATCAACGGTAGTCTGGAGACAGATATGGATGCAGCTAACTCTATTTCATTCCAAGGTATCGGCATGACAAGAATGGCATGTCCTGATGGAAGTCATGAAACTCAATTTATAATGGCTCTTGAACAAGCTTCAAAAGCAAAGCCTTTGAAGGATAATCAGGTTGCCCTTATCGATGATCAGGGAAAAGTTGTGCTTTTGCTTGAACGGACTTCTGATAAATAATTTACTCCACAGATGAGGTAATAAATATGCCAAAGACAGAGGAAAGAATAGATAAATGGTTATGGTGTATGAGAGTATTCAAGACACGCACCATAGCCACTGATGCATGTAAGAAGGGGCGGGTCTCTATCAACGGGGTGGTCATGAAACCATCGCGCATGATTAAGCCTGGAGATGTAATAGATGTTCGCAAGCCCCCCGTCACCTATAGTTTCCGTGTAAAACAGATTGCACCCAACAGATTGGGTGCTAAACTTGTGCCGGAATATCTTGAAAACGTTACTTCCCCCTCTCAGTATGAGCTTTTGGAGATGACAAAGATCTCAGGATTCGTTGACAGACGTAAAGGTCTCGGCAGACCTACAAAACGGGAAAGCCGCGATTTAAACCGTTTTAAGGAGGATAGCTATGCTGATTCTTTCTTTCTTGATTGGGAGGATGATGATGACTTAGAGATGGAAGAGGATGATTGAAAAGGTTTTCAAGTTCCTTCATTTAAGAAAAAGGGAAGAGAAAAGTAAAGAACAAGAGATGAAAAGGTTTTTAATCTTATGCCTTGGCAATATAGGTCCGGAATATGTCGGGACAAGGCATAACGCCGGTTTTATGGTTGGCGATACCATAGCGCAGGAGGCGGGTGTGGAATTCAAGTCGTGCAGATATGGCGACATGGCAGTTGTGAAAGTAAAGAATTGCGAGCTGATGCTCCTGAAGCCTTCCACCTTTATGAACCTTAGCGGAGTTGCAGCTCGCTTCTGGATGAATAAGGAGAAGTTGCCGTTAGAGAATCTGTTGGTGATTGTGGATGATCTGTCATTGCCTTTCGGCGCAATAAGAATTAGAGAACGAGGTTCGGATGCAGGCCATAACGGATTGAAAAATATTGCTTCTGAGTTAGGAACCCAGAATTATGCACGATTGAAATTCGGAGTGGGCAATGATTTTCCAAAAGGGGGACAGATAGATTTTGTGTTAGGCAAATTTCCGCCTGATGAGGAGAAGGAGTTGCCGGATAAATTGAAAAGAGCGGCTGAAGCTGTAAAGGCATTTTGCCTGAGCGGAGCTTCATTTGCAATGACTCATTTTAATAAATGATGAATTTGCGAACTCATATTAATAATAGAGGATGTATCAAAATTAAGATATATCCTTGTTTCGTAATGCTTGGGAGGGGATTGCTCCGCAATCCCGCAATGCGATAAGAAGGATATTTTCTTTTACTCAACATATTTGCCTACGAAGCGGGATTGCGGAGCAATCCCCTCCCAAGCATTACTTCCCATCAAGTTTTTTGATATACCCTCTTGCTTATTACTCTCTAAGTTTATCAATATCGCATGAAAACTTACATTCAGGATAGTTTTCGCATCCGAGGAACTCAGAGTTTTTCGTTTTCTTTACCAATAGTCTTCCTCCGCAACGTGGGCAAATTCCTTGACGAATTTCACGTGATATATTCGCTGAGGCCTTCTTGGCATATTCCTTATGGAATTGATTGATTTCTTTTCCTTTTATAGAGAAAGATTCTATTTTCTGAGCAATTTCCTTCATAGTGTCTCGGGAAAGTATTATCTTTCGACGCTTGATTTCATTTTTGAGATCAGCTATATTCATTACGATCTTATTCTCGTCAAGAATAACCTCTTGAGAAGGATTCCACCATCTTTTTTTAACTCTTTCGGCGGGATTAAAAGTTCGTTTTATTATTTTGTCAGAAAGTATTTTTCTTTTTTTAATGATATTATCAGCCTTTATATCAAGACGCCATGCTTCGGTAAAGACTATCATAGAGATAAGCATTTCCGGATTGATCTCTCTAAGCAGGCGCGACAGAACCTTAACATGAGATTGGTTTTGAAGAAGCGGATTATAGAAAGAACGAGATTGAGATGAGAAATGCTGTTCCCAATACTGCCCGTATTCATTTCCGGCAATTCTGCCAGAAAGACTTTTGGTTTCAATTACAAATACTCCTCGGGTAGATACTAAAATATGGTCGATTTGTGATGTCCTTGAGGCACCGGCAGGAAGAATAATGTCATTTAGCACTATATAATCCTTATGTGGCAAGGAACCGAGCACTTTACTGACTTGCTTTTCACCTTTTCGTCCTTTTCTTGCAGCTTTTTCTCGCTGCCACCAATTTCGTATAGCTATCGCTGAAATGATAGCGGCTGCTCCTGCGCAACATCCTATGATGAGATTTAGGTCCATGTCGAGAATTTTAAATGTTTAATACTGTAAAATCATTGTCGTTTATTCTTCGGATATATTTTTTTAATTTATCATAGAAAGGGTGATGTGAAAGAGTGGAGGCATTGCCAATAATAATTAGTTTCATTCTTGCACGCGTCATTGCCACATTCATTCTGCGGAGGTCGCGTAGAAAACCTATCTCACCATTCTCATTGCTTCTTACCAGAGAGAGGAGGATTATATCGCGTTCCTGACCTTGAAATCCGTCAACTGTATTGATTGAAATCAATTTTATGAATGGACGAAAAAAGGGAGATTTAGCAACAAGTTTCCTAAGATGTTTTACTTGCGCCCTATAGGGGGAGATGACTCCTATGTCAAGTCTTTCCTCAAGTAAGCGTTGCTTCCCGATTTTGTAAATATAATTTTTTAATACTTCCAAGGATAACTCCGCTTCCTCTTTGTTGATTCTTCCATATTTTTCATCAGGCTTTTCCTCAAAAAATAATTTGGATTTATCTTCAGGAATATCAGCAAATCTTAAATTTTCCGTATCGGAGGTATCAACCCAATCGATAGGTTTGTCAAAATCGAGAATGCTTCTGAAACGTACATCCGGAGCAGCTTTCATTTCATTGTTATAGAACCATTCGGAGGAGAATTTCATAATGCTTTCATTCATGCGATATTGGGTCGTGAGGAGAGTAACACAATCCGGATGAGTGGCGACTAATATTTCCATCAGGGATTTTCCTAATCCTTGGCGTTGCGCTTCAAAACACTTTACCGTAGGAGGAAGCTGGCAATGATCACCGGCAAGAATCATTCTTCCTGCCCTTCGCAAAGGAATAAGAGTGGCAGCTTGAAGGGCTTGGGCAGCTTCGTCAATGAATACAGTGGAGAATTTCATTCCGGAGAGTAGCCTGTTTGCGCTCCCGGTGAGAGTTGACGCAATCACGTGGGCACTATTGAAAAGATCGTTATTGATCCTTATTTCAAGTTCTGTAGCACGTCGCTGAAGACTGTCAAGTTTCTGGTGACGGTTTTCGTTGTTTTTCTGTCTACCTTTTCTTAGTTCCCTTATGTTTTTCCTTATTGCCCAAAGTGTGGGATAATCAGGATGAGATTCGAATCTTCTCTCATACGTGAATGAAAGCATTTTGTCATTCACTCTTGATGGATTTCCTATCCTCAGCACGTTAATGCCCCTGTCGACCAACTTTTCAGAAATCCAGTCGACAGCCATGTTGCTTTGCGCACAGACAAGAACTTGGCTTTCTCGGCGTAGAGTTTCATTTATTGCCTCTACAAGCGTAGTAGTCTTACCCGTACCCGGAGGTCCGTGAAGGACGGCGACATCTTTAGCACGAAGCACCTTATTCACACCGTCTGATTGCGATTCATTCAGATAAGGGAAATGAAGAGGGGAGAGGTGTAATTCTGCAGTTGGCTTAGCTCCATAAATAATGTCGCGCAGTTCCGCAAGCCGACCTTTGGCATTTATGGCTCTTTCTATTGCCTCAAACATTACCCGATAAGATGTTTCATCGAAAGAGAGCATAACTGAAGCTTCGGCAGCCTCAGCAAGCCGGGAAACGACGGCCGCTTCCGGAATGATGACAATCATACGCGCTTCATCAACAAAGTTCACAGTGCCTGTAAACAGGACACGGGATGATGAGGAGTAATCGCCGGTGGATGCGAAGAAAGCAACCGGACGACCATATTCAAAATGATGCTCTTCATCAGTATTTTTCCTCAAAATCTCCACACAGCGTTGATTGAGGGAATTATAGAATGTTTTCCCTACGCTGATACCTATCCACGCCTCGCCTCTCTCCGCTAATTTTAAAAGACCGATTTTATTTGTTGCATCCGAAAACGCTTTTTTCTCCTCTTCATATTCCAATTGAAGAAGTCGTCGATGATTGTTCAATATCTTTATAGGATTCACCGGTTAGATTTATCTTTGTGTAGTTTAAATAATTTTCAATCCTCATCTTCAGACTGACGATTATTTAACGGCGACAATATAGTATAAATTGCTTTTATATATCAATGAGGTAATACAGGCAAGACAATCGGCACCATCTGCAGAACGCGTCCGGATGGTGATTGAGAAGAGGGGGAATCCTTCATGAGAAGGAAAGCTTTAGATTACGCTTTTTTCCTATTTTTCTTATACTGCTTGTGATAGTAACCACCGATCAAGCCACCAATTATTCCTGCTGCTATAGGCAGGTATGCGTACCAAGGTAGATTCATAATATAGTCTTTAAAATATTAAATATACAAAGTTACAAAACTTCTTTTGAATGGAGAAGTCAAACGAGGCAAAATAGCCTTAAAATGAAATTTTTGCCCCTTATTTATACTTTTTCGTAACATACAAATTTTCAAGGCTTAGAATTTTTGTATTCCAACTCTTTTGTGTAATTTTGCAATTGGATTGGCATTGTTCAGTCCAAGACATTTTGGAAAAATAAGAAGCGTTATGCTTATCTTGTAGTTTGAGAACGTAGGAAATTCACAAACCTGTGCGAGAGATAGCATAGTGGTTCTCACGCTTATAGCGTGGGCTGCTATTGTTACATCTGCACAAATGGTTTCCTACGACCTTCAAACTAAGACGTGGCATAGTTGGCTCACGCATTCTATATTAAGAGGTATATTAGTCTTAATAAAGTGCCAACAGTTAAGACAAAAGAATCTGCAACATGAAAAGACTTATTCAAACAGTACTGATGAT
>CAMWSM010000094.1 GCA_947176915.1 uncultured Porphyromonadaceae bacterium
TCTGGGGGGCTCGGTGATGTTTATAAGAGACAGGGACGGGGTAGAGGTCGGTGTGGAGGAGATGGCGGACTATTTCCCGGCGACGGGGGGCCGGGAGACGGTCGAAGCGGGGAGTGAGGGTGAGGTTGACCCATTGCTCGAGGGTGTGGGCGTACCAGCGGAGGGGGGCGCCGAAGAAGGCGGGGTCGTGGCGGCGGTTCAGTGCGTCGTCGAGGTGGGTCATGAGGAGTATGGGGTCGATGCCTGAGTCGGCGCCTTTCGTGCGATAGTCGTTGAAGGCGTTCAGGATGACTCGGTTGATGAGTTCGGAGGGAGTGGGTGCATCCTTAAGGAATGGGGCGTTGTCGGCGTAGATGGCGCGGAGACGCTGTTGCTGTAGGGGGGAGAGGGGGATATTAAGTTTTCCGGCGAGGAGTTTGTAGGTGTCGGCGATTCGGGTGATGTCGAGGTTTTCTACGTAGTCGCAGAAGGTTGAGGATATATAGAGGGAGGAGATGAGCTGGTCGCCGGTGGTGGAGGGGAGGGTTTTGAGTGAGGAGTAGGCGCGGTTGATGATAGCTGTGGCTTCCGCTTCGAGAGCGGAGTCAGGGTGGGAGAGGTTTAGGGTGAGGAGGGCAAGAATGTAGTCGGCACGGTCTACGGCAGGGTTGTTGCGAGATTGGTTTATCGCGTCGATGAGGTAGTCCTGAACCCAGTCGGGGAGGAGGATATTGTGTTTGCGGGCGAGTTCGCAGACTTCGGAGACGAGACGCAGGAGTGAGGCTTTGTCGGAAGTCTTATTAAGGAGGTCGAGCGCGAAGGGTATTGCCTCAGGGCCGGATATAGTGGATGTATTCATCGATCACTATTTTTTGAGTTTTAGAGGAGACGGGGAGAGTTTTCAGTTTTGCGTAAATGGGTTGGAGAGATTGTTTGGATTGAGAGATTATGGAGAGGATCAGAGAGTTGGTGGCATTTGTCCATTCATTCGTAACGGACTCTTTGATTTTATTGAATTTTTCGAGTGCGCGTCGGGCGTTTTCGTTATTTCCTATTATATAGTTTGCGGCGTAGAGGAGAATCTGAAGTCGGGCATTCAGCTTTTTGTTGCTGAGGTTTGCGATGTCCATTCTGCCGCAGAACATGGAGAGGGTTGCCGCAAGTTTTGCAGGGAGGGGAGTGGCTGTGTCGAAAAGCCGGAGGGCGAGGAGGAGGTTTGGGAGGAAAGCGTCAATCTGGTCGTTGGCGCGAGTGGAGTGAGGGGAGAATTGGAGAATCCTGACTTCGGATGCCTTGATGTTGAATGCGATTGTGCCGACGTTGTTGAAGACTTTGAGGAGGATATTTCCGCTTTTGCTTTTAGGAATGGGCATGAAGTAGCCCACGAGACCGGGGAAGTCGCCTTTCACGACTTCGACGAGGTCGCCGTCTTCGAGGTTAATGTCGTCAAGGGGGAAGTAGGGGAGACAGTTTTTGTAGGCACGAGTAATTGTCTTGAAATGGGCCATTGTTCGGTCGTCGATAATGGCGTAGCGGTTTTGGCTGCTATGATCGAGGAGAAATGAGAACCCGTTTTGTTCGCTGCACAGGTGCTTTACTTGGAGGAGAGTTCCGCGAAGGAAGACGTAGTGGAAAGTGAGATGAACGGTGCGGAACTTTGTTTCGCCGTTTTTGTCCTCGCGTTTTACGTAGGTAGGGGCGAAAAGTTCGAGTGATGTGTTGTTGATTTCGTTAAAATGGTCTACAGTATTTTGGGCGATTTTTTTTGATGGTCCGCCGATATGGTTAAGGACGAACCAGAGGGGCTCCTGAAGGTTCATTTTACGGTTGAGGGTGTTCTCTCACATGGTCTGTAAAATTACAACTATTTGGTAAACAGAGTCTTAGAGTTGTAATTTTGCAAACTTCCGAAAAGTTGGATGATTTATTGTTTTTATAAATCACACTCTCTTAATAAGAGAGACTTGTGGGAGTTAAGATGTTAAGAATTAAGAAATTAAGAATTAACTCGCGCAACATTCAACTTTAAATTACATCATCTGGCAAGATAACGAGTCATTTTTTCACAATCCCTAATTTGGTAATAATAAAATAATTTAGTAATTTTGTATTGAAATTTTAAGTCTCTCTTATTAAGAGATGGGAATTTTTTAAAACAATTAAGGAGGACGTGTCAAAATTTTGATGCGTCCTCCTTAATTGTTTTGCTTGAATTGTTTTGCTTGGGTTTTGAGGAGAAGTGGGATTGACGGAGCAATCCCCTCCCAAGCATTGCGGGGATTTTTGCGGGGATGACGGGGCAGGGACTGCCCCTATTCCCAGACATGGGGCAGGGACTGCCCCTGCTCCCAGGGGGGGTTAGAGGAGGGATTTTAGGATGAGGGAGTTGGCGCGGTCGACGATGGATGTGTCGAGGCTGGCGAGGTAGATTTTGGTGGTTTTTTCGTTGTTGTGTCCCATTCCTTCGCTGATGATGCTTAGGGGGATGCCTTTTGCTTTTGCTGCGGATGCCCAGCTGTGGCGGGCTACGTATAGGGTGAGGGGTATGGAGATGTTGACCATTTTTGCTATTGACTTGAGGTTGTGGTTTATGTTGTAGCTGACGTTGCGATAGGAGTATCGTTCGTTGCGTTTTGAGTTTTTTATGATAGGGAGGAGGTATTGGGTGGGATTTTCGGGATATTTGTCGAGGATTGACTGCATGTCTTTTGTCCAGGCAATGATGAGTTGCTGTCCTGTTTTGCGGCGGCGGTAGGTGATGTGGCCGTCGCTGAGGTCAGACTTACGGAGGAAAGCCATGTCGACGAAGCTCATTCCCCGGAGCATGAAGCTGAGGATGAACATGTCGCGGGCGAAATCAAGGGAAGGATAGAGGGTGAGGTCAAGGGTGAATATTTTTTTGATTATGCGGATGGGGAGAGCGCGTTTCACGGTTTTGTCGATTCCCGTGTAGACTCGGCGGAAAGGGGCGCGGTTTTCGATAAGACCTTCCTCGACCGCCCTGTTGTAGACAGCGCGCAGGATGCGGGTATAGAAAGAGACAGTGTTGAGGGAGACCCCGTTTCTTTTCAGCCATGCCTCATAGCATTCCATGAGGTCGGAGGATAGGGAATCGAGCATGATGTCTTCGAAGTCGCGGAATTTCTTGAAGCTGTTGAGGGTTGAGGTGTAGGTTTCCGATGTGCGTATCTTTCCTGTTTGCTTTAATTTTATGATCAGCTTCTCCATATAATTAAAGAGAGACATTTCATGGGCGTAGCGAAGAAATTCCTCAATGATTTCATCGGCGGAATATGAGAAGTCGTTTTTTTCAAGGGCTTTGATCGCTTTTGCGATGCGTTCCATGTCCCATCGGATTCTTTCACGGATGGAGAGAATGAAGGAATGGCGCGGGCTGTCATGGGATGAAATCACCATGGAGCGTCGGGAGTCCCATTCATAAGGGAAGATGTGATAATCGGTAGGGAGCTGTCGCGACTTCCTTTCGTGGATGATTTGATAGAATATTGTGCCCGGCTGGGTGGCGACAGAAGAGGGGCGAAACTTAACTTTTATCGTTGCCATAAGATTATTATTTGAGAATCAGATGTGCAAAGATAAAACGGGGAGGAGAGAGGGGGATGTTAAATCACCACAAAAGAGTCATAGTCGCCTTCGTTTCAGGAGCAGGGAGTTGGCAACGACGCTCACGCTGCTGAACGCCATGGCTGCTCCTGCGAGCATCGGGTTGAGGAGGAAGCCGTTGAAGGGATACAGGACGCCGGCGGCTACGGGCACTCCGATGAGGTTGTAGATGAACGCCCAGAAGAGGTTTTGCCGGATTGTGCGGACAGTGGCTTTCGAGAGACGGATTGCGACAGGGATTTTGAGGAGGTCGGCGGAAACGATTGTCATCTGAGCGACTTCGATGGCGATATCACTGCCTGTGCCCATTGCTATCGAGAGATCAGCGACTGCAAGGGCAGCGCTGTCGTTGATTCCGTCGCCAACCATAGCGACGTGTTTCCCCTCTTTTTTCAGCCTTTCGACAAATTCCGCTTTCTGCTGAGGGAGAATGTCAGCTACGACATGGCTGATTCCGGCTGCGGCAGCCACGCTTTGTGCCGTGGGGAGATTATCGCCCGTGAGCATGTAGACTTCGATGCCCATGCCGGAGAGGCGGCTTACGGCTTCCGGGGAGGAGGGCTTGAGGGGGTCGGAGATGCCGATCAATGCGAGGACACCTTTATCGTCGGCAAACCATACCACGGAATTGGCTTGTGAGGAGAGACGGTTTTCCTCTTCCCGGAGGTTGAGGGGAATCGGGATGTTGTTTTCCGCCAGGAGGCGGGTGTTGCCGACAAGGAATAGTGTGGCATCGTGGATTGCCCGGATTCCACGTCCCGGAATGTTTTCAAAGGATTGGAAATTTATTGGGGAGGGGGTGATTTTCTGCTTCAGATATGAGGAAAGGGCAGCGGCGAGGGGATGGTCAGAATTGCTCTCCATAGCGAGGAGAACCTTAAGGGCTTGCTCATCAGGGCGGAGAGAGCGGAAAGATGTAACCATAGGGGATCCGACGGTGAGTGTGCCGGTCTTATCGAGGACTATGGCGTTAATTTTGGGTGCCATCTCAAGGGATTCAGCATCCTTGATCAGTATTCCGGATT
The DNA here is from genome assembly GCA_947176915.1 of uncultured Porphyromonadaceae bacterium. Lineage (GTDB taxonomy): Bacteria > Bacteroidota > Bacteroidia > Bacteroidales > Muribaculaceae > Lepagella. The sequence continues at coordinate 4,629 of CAMWSM010000094.1, forward strand.
CGGCTCCTTTCCCAATTCCGACCATTATGGCTGTAGGGGTGGCGAGTCCGAGAGCGCAGGGGCATGCTATGATCAGGACAGTAACGGCAGCCAGGAGAGCGTGGGAGAAACCGGCTACGGGGTCGAGGATGAGCCAGAGGATGAATGCGATTATCGCGATAGAAATTATGACGGGGACGAAAATGGCAGCTATCTTGTCGACAAGCTGCTGCACGGGGGCTTTGCTTCCTTGAGCGTCCTGCACCATACGTATTATTTTGGAGAGGAGAGTGTCATCGCCGGTCTGGAGGGCTTTATATCTGAGGGCGCCGTTTCCGTTTATCGTGCCGGCAAAGACCTTGGAGTCTTTCTCCTTACGGACAGGAATCGGTTCGCCGCTGAGCATTGACTCGTCGACGAAAGAGGATCCATCAAGGATTATGCCGTCGGCGGCTATCCTTTCGCCGGGACGGGCAAGGATGACGTCATCTTTGCGGACCTTCTCTACAGGAGTTTCCTCAGCGGAGCCGTCGGGGAGGAGGATGAGGACAGTCTTGGGACGGAGCCCCATGAGTTTGCGTATTGCGGAGGTGGTGTTTCCCTTCGCCTTGCTTTCGAGGAGCCTTCCTAAGAGGATAAAGGCGATTATGACGGCAGACGCCTCGAAGTAGACGTGGGGATGGATGCCCCGGCTTTCCCACCATGCCGGGAAGAGCATATTTGCAACTGAGAAAAGCCATGCTATGCCTGTGGAGAGCGCCACGAGGGTGTCCATAGTTGCGGAACGGTGGCGGAGCTGGCGCCATGCTCCGATGAAGAATCGTCGTCCGAACCAGAAGAGGACCGGAGTTGAGAGGATGAACATTATCAGATTGGCGTAGGGAATGTTCATGAAGAACATGCCTATTATAAGCACCGGGAGGGAGAGGAGGGCTGCGGCGATGGTGTTGAAGCGCAGTTTCCTGTAGTCTTCGCGCTGCTGCTCCTCGAGGTCGACGGTGGCTTGTTCGATTATAAGGTCATATCCTGCGTCGACGACGGCTTTGCGGAGGTCTTGAGGGGTTATGACCGAGGGGTTGAAAGAGACGACGGCTGTGGAGTTGGCGAAGTTGACGGCGGCAGACTGTACGCCGGGACATTTTGCGAGGGTATTCTCTATACGGGCGGCACATGCGGCACAGCCCATTCCGGAGACAGGGTATGTTGATTTCATTTTTGGCTGAGATTTGAGGGTGCAAATTTAGGAATTTTTTTTAATTTTGCGGAGCCTTTTTTGATTAACGTTAATTATTAATTTATTATGAAGGAGGAAATTTGCGAGGGTTTTTGCGGGGAAGTTCGCTCTTCGAGCGAACCACGAGGCGATTTTCAGGGGAGGGATGCCAACGGGGAGGGAGACGGGATTCGGAAGGTTGACGGAGAGAGGGATGCGGGTGAGATTGCGGAGATTAACCGATGGTATGTGGAGAATTCGACGGCTATTTTTGATTTCGAGGCGTTGACGGAGGAGGAGATGCGCAGGAAAATCGAGGGGATTGCAGGAGGGGGATATCCTTATTATGTGTATGTGAGGGACGGGAGAGTCGAGGGGTATTGCTATGCTCATGCGTGGAAGGAGAAGAGGGCTTATTATCCTACATGGGAGACGACGATTTATCTTCGGCAGGAGTGCAGGGGGAAGGGGATCGGCGGGAGATTGATGGAGAGGCTTATTGAAGATTGCCGGAGGGGGGGATGCCGGTCGCTGATAGCGTGCATAACGGCTGAGAATGAGGAGTCATGCCGGTTTCATGAAAGACTCGGTTTCGAGAGGGTTTCGCTCTTTAGGGAGGTAGGGGTGAAATTTGGAAAGTGGCTTGATGTGGCAGACTATCAAATGCGGCTTTTGTCGTAAAAAAGCAGGGATTGGTCGTGTTTTTTCAGGGCAGAGAGGAATTTTTGGGTAATTTCGCGTAAAATTCACTAAAACTATAATATAATGAAGAAAAGTGTTAATCTGCTGCTGATGGTTGTGATGGTTATTGCCATGGCAGCATGTGGAGGACGAAACGACAGGCTATTGAAAGCGCAGATCGAGAGCGGGCAGAAGCATTGTCCGATGAATCTCGGAATGGCAGGGAAACTGACCGGCATGAGCTATGATGATGAGACGGGGGAGGTAGGCTTTGTGATCACTCTCAACAAGAAGGGAAATGTGAAGGAGCTTCAGGATGACGCCGAGACAGCCAAGGGGACTTTGAAAGTGGCTTTGCAGCAAGGGGATATGAAGAAGCTGGTAGATATGATGGTTGATGCTGACGCGTCGCTGAAAGTAGTGTATAAGGAACGCGGGAGCAAGGATGAGTTTGAGGTGAAATTCAGTAATGCTGAACTGAAGGATATAAAAGACAATCCTCTCAGCGAGCAGGACGTGAACAAGCTTCTCCTTGACCAGCAGATAAAGATGGAGAAGAACAAGATTCCTTACAAGGTTGAGAAGGGTCTGACTGTAAGTGCGATCGAGGATAACGGAGGGGCGCTTGTCTACGTATGCGATGTGGATGAAGACCTATATGAGCTTGACGACATGGGGAATGCCAAAGATGAGCTTAAGGAGAATATGCGGAAGATGATGAGAGACAGGACAATGCGCAAGCAGGCAGAGATTCTCGCTTCTCTGAACAAGGGGTTTGAATATCATTACGTAGGGAATAAGAGCGGGAAGAAGGTGATAGTGGCCTTCACAGGGGCAGAACTTGCGGAGATAGCCGGTAAGAAGAAGTAAAAGGCGCGAGGTCATTATGCCTGATGCCACCAACCTAAAAATATGGCAGGCCGGGGCAGGATGAAATTTCCTGAACCGGCCTTTCGTTTTATAAGATGTGAAAAAGAAAGGAAAATATCTGAAATATGCAGTAGGAGGGATGTGTGCGCTGTTGCTTTCCACAGGTCCTATATGCATGGCATATCTCTTTGCCACGGAGGAACCGGGGGGTAAGATTTTTTGGCTCATTATACCCTTCATGGCTTTGATGACGCTGGAACTTTGGCTTCCCTTGAAGATTTACATTCCGCGTTTGCTTGACAAGGGGCGGTTTGTGGCGTTTGGCATAAGCGTTATGCTGACCGCCTACTTTGTCAATCTCGGGGCAGTGGTGGTCGACTATTGGATGAGAGACTGGCTTGAGCTTCCTATAATAGTGAAGCATCCGTTGTCGGTATGGGTTTGGGTAGAGGGCATTGCGGCATGCATAGTAGGGTTGTTTTTGATCTGCGGGATGTCGCTTTGGCTTGTCTATGAGAGGTCGGAGCAGCAAAATGAGAAGGAGAGGGAGATAAAGAGATTGCTGGAGGAAAAGACGAGGCTGTTCAAGGAGGGGATAAGGATGGGAGAGGTGAGGGATATGCTTGATGACGCCATCACAACCATGGAGAGAAACCCCGGCGCCACGAACAAGAAGATTCAGAGGCTGAGCGATTTCCTCAGGAAGCGCCTTTATGATGAAGATGGAAAATTTACTCCCGGCGAGAAGGTGAGGCAGGAGGAAAGGGAAAAGAATTCTTTTGCGACGGATTTTCTTATTGCACGGAGATATAGGGGGGCGCGCCATGTATGTCTGATAGGAGTGTTTCTGATAATGAGCACAGGACTGTTTTTCGGAGAACCCGACAAACCTGATTTCAGCACGGGGTCGTTGGTGTATGCCGGTGTATTCTTCCTTATCCTTACGGGTCTGACCTACCTGAATATGTTTGTGGTGTTTCCTTTTTTTCAGAAAAGAGGAAAGGTAATGCTTTACGGATGGAGCCTTTTTATTGTGCTCACGCTTATAGGGATTGTGATGTGTGCGGGGGTGATGAAACCGGAGGGGGTATATAACGATTATGGGGTGAGGGTGCCTGACTTTATATTTCCTATCTCCATGGCAGGGAATATGCTGACCTTTTTCTTTATCTTTGCGGGGAGCGCCAGCATAATGCTGCTGAAGGGAAATCTCGAGGGGAAATGGAGGACAGCGCACGAGGAGGCGGAGGTGGCAAGAGTGGAGTTTGAGATTCTTCAGCAGCAGATCAATCCTCATTTCCTTTTCAATGTGCTTAATAACGCCGGAATCTTGAGTTATGACGATCCTGCCGAGGGAGCCGCTACTTTGAGAGGACTGAAATCCTTTCTTGAGTATATGATAAAGGAAAGCGGAAGGAAATGGACCACAGCCGGGATGGAGCTGGCTTTCATAAGCGATTATCTGACGATGGAGAAATCTTCGGGCAAAGCACTGGAGGTGGAAGAGGTTGTGGAAGAGGGTGCAGAGGATTTTCGCCTTCCGCCGCTGCTGCTTATTCCGTTTGTGGAGAATGCGGTGAAGCATTCCCGTGGAGTGGACCGGGACCGCAGGATTATGATAAAGATGAGGATGGAGGAGAATAAACTTCGTTTCGTGTGCCTGAATACATGTCCGGACACCGGAGAGGCGAAAGGGGGAGGGCTGGGGATTGCGAACACACGGCGGCGGCTCTTTTTCCTTTACGGAGAGGATTATAGGCTTACGGCATGGAGAAGAGGGGGGGAGTATAGAGTAGAACTTATAATACCGGAAAAGATATGAAATGCATAATAGTGGATGATGTGCCGATAGCACGCAAAGGGATGAAGCGCCTGGTGGACGGGAGAAAGGAGCTTGAGCTGGCCGGAGTGTACGGGAAAGGGGAGGATGCGCTGAAAGCCATGGAGGAAGGGGGGATAGAGCTTGTGTTTCTCGACATACAGATGGAAGGAATCAGCGGGGTTGATTTTGCCCGTCAGGTTGGAGATGAAGTGATGGTGGTTTTCACTACGGCATACTCTGAATATGCGGTGGAGAGCTATGACCTAAATGCCGTAGACTATCTTGTGAAGCCGATAGATCCGGAGCGTTTTGACAGGGCTGTAGACAAGGCTTTGCAACTTTCGCGCCAAAGGAGGGCTGCGCATCAGGTGGAGCAGCCGGTGAGAGGAGACGGGAGTTTTATAAATGTGAAATCGGAAAGGCGGTATGTTAGAGTCAGGCTGGATGATATTCTGTATGTTGAGGGGAGCAGGGATATGGTTGTGTTTCAGCTAAAGGAGAGCCGTGTGGTTAGTAGGGCTACAGTAAAGGGTGTGGAGGAATCGTTGCCCGGAGAACGCTTTATGCGTGTCAATAAGTCATATATAGTAAATCTTGAGCAGGTTAGTGCCTTTGATGCTAACGACATATTGATCGGGAGGTATGAAATAGCCATTGGTCCGACCTATCGGGAGGCAGTGATGGGACGGTTGTTGGGGGAGCAGGGAAAATAGAAGCAGTAATTAAAAAAATACGATAAGCGTATCTGATTGTTTTACTGAGATATGAGAGAGAGCGGGAAGGATTTTAGCAAAAAAAGTTGAAAAAAGTTTGCAAAATATTTGCGGGGATGAAAAATAGTTGCTAACTTTGCACCGCAAACGAGGGAAACAAGGTACTTCGGGAGCTGCGAAAGACACTCCGCGAGAGGGGTTAGAGTAGCAAAAAATGCTTCAATAGCTCAGTTGGTTAGAGCACCTGACTGTTAATCAGGGGG
>CAMWSM010000095.1 GCA_947176915.1 uncultured Porphyromonadaceae bacterium
TTATAAATGAGTATGGAGTAATTTATATTGAGATCCAAGGGAAAATATATGTAAGGCTTAAGGTTAATACCCATAAATAGGTAATTTGCATATTCTTTTCTTTAATAAATCACTTAGTCCTTTTTTTTAATTAATTTTGCTTATCAAAATGAATTTTCCAAATTGATAAAATCTTTTAATATATAATGAAACTTTCAGATCTTCAACCGGGTCAATCAGGGATTATCACAAAAATACTCGGACATGGGGCTTTTAGAAAAAGGGTCATGGAAATGGGCTTTGTAAAAGGTCGGCAAGTTACTATGATTCTTAATGCTCCTCTTTACGATCCAATAAAGTTTAGGCTTATGGATTATGAAGTCTCTCTCCGTAAGGCAGAAGCGGCTTTAATAGAAATTGTACCTTTGGAAGAATGGGTGGAAGAGGAGGACAAGAAACTTCACATAAATCCAATAGACAAAGATGAACAAGAGGAATTGCAGCGATTCCGAAAAGACAAAATTATTAATATTGCCTTAGTTGGAAATCCCAATTGTGGAAAAACCTCATTATTTAATATTGTTTCAGGTGCTCATGAAAGAGTGGGAAACTATGCCGGAGTAACGGTTGGAGCCAAAGCTGGATTTATGAAATATAAGGGCTATTTGTTCAATGTTGTTGATCTACCCGGAACCTATTCGCTTTCAGCCTATTCCCCGGAAGAATTATATGTGATGAGGTATCTGAGGGAAGAAGTTCCTGATGTGATTGTAAATGTTGTGGTGGCATCCAATCTTGAACGTAACCTCTATTTGACTACTGAGTTAATAGATATGAACCGCAGTATGGTCATTGCTCTGAATATGATAGATGAATTGGAAAAATCTCATGCAGAGCTTGATTATGCTACATTAGGAAAAATGTTGGGCGTCCCTATCATTCCTACTCAGGCCTCTTCAGGAAGAGGGGTTGATAATTTACTTGATACCGTAATTGAAGTCTATGAGCTTCGAAATCCGGATACAAGGCATATTCATATAAGAATGCGTCCGGAAGTTGAACAAGCGGTTGACAGACTTAAACGTGAATTTAAAAATTCTCCCGATGTAACACAAAAATTTGCTCCAAGGTATCTTTCTATTAAAATGCTTGAGAATGATCCTGAAGTAAATGAGATGTTGAAAAATAATACACGCTACGATGAATGGTGCAAGATAAGGGATGAGGAGAATGAAAGAATTGAGAATTCTTTAAATGATGATGTTAATTCAATAATAGCCTCTGAGAAATATGGCTTTATACAAGGTGCTCTTGCCGAGACCCTAAAGGATGGAGAGAAAGTGATTGAGCATTCAACCAAAATAATTGATGCTTTTGTTACAAATAAGCTTTTCGGCTTTCCTATTTTTATCTTGGTGATGTGGCTCATGTTTTGGGCTACCTTTCAGGTAGGAGCATATCCAATGGAATGGATTGAATCTTTAGTAAGCTGGATTTCATCTTTGATTAGCCATTACATGATGGATGGCCCATTGAAAGATCTGTTGCTTGATGGAATAATAGGCGGTGTTGGTGGAGTAATTGTGTTTTTGCCAAATATTCTAATTCTGTATTTTTTTATTTCTTTTATGGAAGATTCCGGATATATGGCAAGGGTGGCATTCATTATGGATAAGATAATGCATAAAATGGGTCTGCATGGAAAATCTTTCATTCCTCTTGTCATGGGTTTCGGATGTAATGTGCCCGCGATAATGTCCACGAGAATTATTGAAAGTAAGTCAAGTCGCCTGATTACAATCTTGATTAATCCTTTCATGAGTTGTTCGGCAAGGATTCCAATTTATGTGCTTCTTGCGGGTGCTTTTTTCCCTAAACATGGAGCATTAGTATTTACTTCTTTATATATTTTAGGCATCCTTGTAGCCGTGCTAACCGCTAAATTACTTCGCTATTTTTGGTTTAAAGAGGATGAAACTCCTTTCGTAATGGAGCTTCCGCCTTATAGGATACCGACTGTGAAGGCAACCATGCGTAATATGTGGACTAAGGCAAATCAATATCTGAAAAAAATGGGAGGACTGATTCTTATAGCCTCAATTATAATCTGGGCACTCTCCTATTTCCCTCGATATACCATTCAGGATGTTCCTCAAAGTTATTTTACTTCTGCAAAAACCGAGTTATCTGCTTCAATACAAGATGGAGCCTCTCAGGTGGACCTGGAGAGCCTGGTCTTAAATGAATTTCAGCAAGAAAATTCTTATTTGGGTAAGATTGGAAAGTTTGTTGAACCCGTAATGTCGCCTCTTGATTTTCATTGGAAAACATGTTGCGCTGCTATAGCGGGTAGTGCTGCTAAAGAGGTAGTGGTCTCAACTTTAGGAGTTTTGTATGTCGGGGATGATGATGCAGCCTTACTATCAAAACGTTTGCAAACGCCATCTCCTATCACCGGTCAATTTCCATTTACCCCTGCTTCTGCCTTAGCTTTTTTAGTGTTTATTCTCCTTTATTTCCCTTGCATCGCAACAATAACAGCGATTTATAGAGAAACCGGAAGTTGGAAATATCCTGTTTTTTCAATTGTTTATAACACTGGTTTGGCTTGGATACTGGGATGGTGTACTTATCGAATAGCGCTGCTTTTCATTTAAGTACAGCAACAGCAAAAAGCCACGGAAAATATTTTCCGTGGCTTTTTGCTGTTGCTGTACTTATTTCAGTCGATTGAGAGATATTCCAGCTTAGGTTGTGAATCCCCTTCACTGTAAGAAACCAAGATACGGCCGCCTATTTTTCCCTCTGAATTTAATTGGAGCATTAGTTCTGCCAATTCATCTTCCAAGTATTTCTGTATAGAACGTTTTAGAGGACGTGCACCAAAATTCTTATCATATCCTTTTCTTGCAATAAAATCTTTTGCACTGTCAGAAACTTCAAGTTGATAGCCCAACTTCTCAACTCTCGGATAAAAGTCTTTTAGCTCTATGTCGATAATCTTAAATATTGCCTCCTTGTCAAGTTGATCAAACATTATAATGTCATCGACACGATTCAAGAATTCTGGAGAAAAAGCTTTATTCAGAGCTTTGGAAATTACTCCGTGAGCTTGCTCTTTCGAAACATTTTCAGTATTAAATCCAACACCACCCCCGAAATCTTTAAGTTGACGAGAGCCAACGTTGCTGGTCATAATCAGAATAGTATTCTTGAAATCTATCCTTCTTCCCAAGGAATCAGTCAATCTTCCTTCATCCATCACTTGAAGAAGGAGATTGAAAACATCGGGGTGCGCCTTTTCAATTTCATCAAGGAGGACAACTGAATATGGATGACGACGAACTTTTTCAGTTAGCTGGCCCCCCTCTTCATAACCAACATATCCCGGAGGCGCACCTACGAGGCGAGAAACAGTGAATTTCTCCATGTATTCACTCATATCCATTCTGATCAGAGAGTCGGAAGAATCGAAAAGATATTCAGAAATCTTTTTTGCCAAATGGGTCTTTCCTACTCCGGTGGGTCCAAGAAACATGAAAACACCGATCGGCTTATCAGGATCTTTCAGACCAATTCTGTTTCTTTGGATGGCCTTTACAACCTTTTTGATGGCCTCATCCTGACCTATTACCGAACCCTCAAGTTCTTTCCCCATTTCAAGAAGCCTCGAACCTTCGGCCTGTGCAATCCTTTGAGCAGGCACACCGGTCATCATTGCAACAACTTCTGCAACTTTATCTTCATCCACTTCTTGACGTTCTGTGTCTAATCTGTTTTCCCAGTCAGCTTTGGCAGCTTCCAATTCATTTTTTTTCTGAGCCTCTTTTTCTTTTAACTGGGCTGCCTTCTCAAAATCCTGCGATCTGGCAGCAGAAAGTTTTTCTTGCACAGTTAAATCAACCTCTCTTTCCAGTCGTTCAATTTCTTCCGGAACAATAATATTGGTTATATGAACTCTTGAACCTGCCTCATCCAAAGCATCTAAGGCTTTATCGGGGAAATTTCTGTCGCTCACATATCTCTCTGTCAAATCTACACATGCTCTTAGGGCTTCATCGGTATATCTGACATTATGGTGAGATTCATACTTATCCTTAACTTTCCTGAGAATTTCCAATGTCTCTTCAGGAGATGTCGGTTCCACCATCACTTTTTGAAACCTTCTTTCCAATGCTCCATCCTTTTCAATATTCTGGCGATACTCATCAAGAGTGGTTGCTCCGATGCATTGTATCTCTCCACGGGCAAGAGCAGGCTTCAATATATTTGCAGCATCCATTGATCCCGGTGCACCACCTGCTCCTACTATGGTATGAATTTCATCAATGAAAAGTATTATGTCAGGATTCTTTGCAAGTTCATCCAGGACAGCCTTGATTCTTTCCTCAAACTGTCCTCTGTATTTTGTGCCTGCAACCATCCCTGCCATATCAAGTCCGATAACTCGTTTGTCAAAAAGGATTCGAGACACTTTTCGTTGATTAATTCTCAAAGCAAGCCCCTCAACAATAGCGGATTTTCCCACACCGGGCTCACCTATTAATACAGGATTATTTTTTTTACGACGTGAAAGAATTTGAGCCAGTCGCTCGATCTCCTCTTCTCTTCCTACAACAGGATCTAACCTTCCTTCGGCAGCGGCCTTAGTCATGTCATATCCAAATTTATCAAGTGCTGGAGTATCAGTTTTCCCTTTACTTGACTTGCCGGAGGCGGAATAAGAAGTCTGACCTTTGGGATTGCTTTTTCGGGGAGCAAATTCATCATCATCTTCCTCCTCGTCAAAATTTTTTCCGCTATTTGGAAAATTGGCCTCAGAGAGATTCTGAATCGAAATATCAAAATCAAGATATTTATCTTTAAATTTTCGGAGGAAATCACTGTCCATAGATCTTTGATCATGAATAAGAGCGAGAATAATATGCTCCCCTGAAATTATTGAGGCATTCATCTTTCTTGCCTCTGAAGTGGCAAGTTTAAGATGTCGCATTGCTGATGGGGAAATTTTGAACTGTTGCTCAAACAGAGTTATAGTCTCTGCAGGAGGAGCAGCATTTACAATGTACTCTTCCAATTCTTTTGTCATCTCGGCAACCGGAACCTTCAGTTGACTCAATATCTTATAGGCATAGCCATCCTGATTTCGCAAAGAGCCGAGAACGAAATGTTCGCTTTGGATTGCTGTAGATCCGAATTTCCGGGCTTCTGCCAAAGCTGCTTCAAGCATTGGTCGAAATTGTTTGGAGAAATCGTTTTTCATTTTAATTATATTCGTTTACAGTTTATATAACAATTAAACTGTGAATTTTTTTCTGGAAATGTGTTTTTAATAACTGATAAAAATATTTGATGTTTTCAAATTGATATGCAAAATTCGTGCCAATAATTAGGAAACTCCTAATTTTGATTTATTTTTGCCTTCCATACACTAAATAATAACATTTTTAAAGAATAGAAGTGAATAATTAAGCAGGACTCAGAATTTTAAACCATTATCAATTTTTATTGTCCGGAAATTACCTATAATAGTTGATAAACCCTAATTTAAACTCATCAATATGTTGGTCATCTCAATATATTTTTGTAACTTTGCTCCTTAGAAACAGTATGAATAAACAACTGAAGTACTCACACTATTTCTAATTTTTTGCTTATAAATGTGCAGCTAATCATTTGGTCAACGATCATAGCACAAAGAAGTTTAATATAAAATGCAAGGAGACGACAAAATAATCCCGATCAATATTGAATCGGAAATGAAAAGTGCCTATATCGACTACTCAATGTCGGTTATAGTGTCAAGAGCATTACCCGATGTAAGAGATGGCTTTAAACCTGTACATCGTCGTGTATTGTACGGCATGAACGAATTAGGCAATTTCTTTTCTGGAGATACTAAGAAATCAGCGCGTGTTGTAGGAGAAGTAATGGGTAAGTATCACCCCCATGGCGACTCCTCTATATATTTCACGATGGTCAGGATGGCTCAGGATTGGTCTTTGCGTTATCCGTTGGTGTTCGGGCAAGGTAATTTTGGCTCCATAGATGGCGACTCCCCTGCTGCTATGCGTTATACGGAGGTGAAGCTGGCGCGCATGGGTGAAGAGATGCTGCGTGATATTGACAAGGATACTGTTGATTTCGTTCCGAACTTTGATAATACTCTGATGGAGCCATCTGTGCTCCCTACAAGAATTCCAAATCTCCTCGTGAATGGCGCTTCCGGCATCGCTGTTGGCATGGCCACCAACATGCCTCCTCATAATCTTACAGAAGCATTGGATGCTTCCGTAGCTCTTATTGATAATCCTGAACTGGAAGTTGAAGATTTAATGAAAATCGTCAAGGCTCCTGATTTCCCGACTGGAGGAATGATTATGGGCTTACAAGGAGTCAGAAGTGCTTATGAGACAGGTAAAGGACGTATTATCATTCGTGCCAAGGCTGAAGTTGAGATAGATGGCAACCATCAGCAGATTGTGATTTCTGAGATTCCTTATGGAGTAATAAAGAATGATCTTGTCAAAAGCATTGCAGAGCTTGTAGAAGATAAAAAAATTGATGGTATCTCCGGAATAACCGATACCAGCGCCAGAGGAAAGATGCATATTGCCATAGACATTAAAAAAGATGCAAATGCAAACATAGTGCTTAATAAGCTCTATAAAATGTCGCAGCTTCAGACTTCATTTAGTGTCAATAATGTCGCTTTGGTTAATGGTCGTCCTCGTACTCTAAATCTTAAGGAACTTTTGCAGGCATTTATTGACCATAGGCATGAGGTCGTAATTCGCCGTACACGCTTTGAACTAAAGAAAGCCGAAGAAAGAGCCCATATTTTAAAAGGATTGATGATTGCCGTTGACAATATCGACGAAGTGATATCAATCATTCGCTCTTCTCAGACAACTGAAGAGGCAAGGACCAGATTAGGCGATAGATTTGAATTAGATGAGGTTCAGACCCGTGCTATAGTTGAGATGAGGCTCCGTCAACTCACCGGTCTGGAAATGGATAAGTTGCGTGCCGAATACGATGAGTTGATGAAAACAATTGCCCATTTAAATGAAATCCTTAGCAATGATGAGGTTTGCAAAGGGGTAATGAAGGATGAACTCATTGAAATACGTGATAAGTATGGAGATGATCGTAAGACTGTCATTTCAGCCTTCTCCGGAGATCTCAACTCCGAAGATTTTGTGGCAGATGAAGATATGATTATTACTATTTCTCATCTTGGCTACATTAAGAGAACAAAACTCTCCGAATTTCGTGCTCAAAATAGAGGTGGTGTCGGTTCAAAGGGAAGCAATACCCGCGATGAAGATTTTATAGAGTACATCTACCCCGCTTCTAACCGTAACTTTATGCTTTTCTTTACTCAGAAAGGACGGTGCTATTGGCTGAAAGTATATGAGATTCCTGAAATGCCAAAAAATGCTAAAGGACGGGCAATTCAGAATCTTCTCAATATTGACGCTGACGACTGCGTGAATGCCTTTATACGTGTCAAGCATCTCACTGATAAAGATTATGTCGATTCCCATAATCTCATTTTCTGCACGAAGAAAGGCATAATCAAGAAAACTTCTCTTGAGGCATATTCTCGTCCACGCGCAAATGGAGTTAATGCTATTATCATCCGCGAAGATGATCAACTTATTCAGGTTAGGCTTACCAATGGAAACTCTGAGATAATTATTGCCAATAAAGAAGGCAGGGCAATTCGATTCCATGAAAGTAAAGTGCGTGAAATGGGTCGAATGTCTACCGGTGTAAAAGGTATGACTCTTGGGGAGTCCGACGATGAGGTCATTGGCATGATAACCATGAATGGAGATCAGGATGAAACTGTATTGGTCGTTTCGCAAAATGGTTATGGCAAGCGATCTCCACTGGAGGATTACCGCGTAACGAATAGAGGCGGTAAAGGCGTTAAGACAATGAACATAACGGATAAAACCGGAAATTTGGTGGCTATAAAAAATGTCAATGATTCCAATGATTTAATGATAATCAATCAGAGTGGGATCACTTTACGTCTCCCGGTTGAAGGTATCCGTGTTATGGGCAGAGCTACTCAAGGAGTTAAACTAATAGATTTAGCAAAAAGAGGAGATACAATTGCATCTGTTTGTAAAGTGGATTCAGATCCTGAAGAACAGGTGAACAAGGAGTTAGCAGAAGATGCTGCTGAAATTTCTGAAAATGCTTTGGTAGAAGAAGTAAAGACCCAGGTTAAACAGCAATCGCTGTTTGAGCTTGACTTGGAGGAGAATGAAATTTCTGATGACCCTTCTGAACTAATAGAGGAATAGAAAATTTTTTAACATCAAAATTTTTAAAACATGAACAAACTTTTAACAATTGCACTCTGTCTGGCTGCCGCAGGTAGTATGAGTGCACAGAAAGTGAGTGTTGATCAGGCTGCCAAACTTTCTGGTAAGACCGACCAACTCAAACAGGCAAGAGAGTTGATTCAAGCAGCAATGGAGAATCCGGAGACAATGAATGATCCCAAAACTTATTATATTGCCGGTAAAATAGAGTTTGATGCGTTTGACAATGCGACAAAGACAAAGATGATTAATCCTGATGATCCCTCAGCTAATCCTGTTACTATGGCAGACGAGTTGCTCAAGGGTTATGAATATTTCCTCAAGGCTCTTCCTTTGGACAGTGTCCCCAATGAGAAAGGACAGGTAAAACCAAAATATTCCAAGGATATTATCAATAAAATTGCTGGGCATAACGGGGATTTCTTCACTGCTGGAGCCAGCTATTTTAACGACAAAATGTATTATCCACAGGCTTATGATGCCTTTATGATATTTGGCGAATTGCCTGAAACCGGTAAGTTAGGCAAACTTGCAGGGCTCATTGATCCGACTCAAATCGGCACCGCATTCTTTAATGCCGGATTAGCAGCCTACTCAGGAAATGAAGTTGAGAAAGCGGCTAAAGCCTTCAATAAGGCTCGTGTTGCAGGTTATCCACAGCCTGAAGCTTACATCTATGAAATTGCCTGCTGGCAGAGCGTTGCTCAGAAAGATTCTGAGCGAGAAAAAGAGGCTCAGGCAAATATTTTCAATATTGCTAAGGCGGGCCACGAGAAATTTGGTCTTGAGCAGCCGTTGTTCATCAATAATATGATCAATTCAATGGTTATTGATGGCAATGTTGACAAGGCACTTGAACAGCTCAATGAAGTGCTTGCTCAAAATCCTGATAATGCTGCTTTGTATGGTCTTCGTGGTTATGTTTACGATAGAGAAGGGAAAGATGCCGAGTCAGAAGCTGACTATAGAAAAGCCGCTTCCCTTCCTTCCGTTGATTTTGAAACCTTGAAGAATGCAAGTAAGAAGATTTTCAGAATCGGCACCACTAAATGGAATGAAATCGAAGGTGCAAGTGCTGAAGCTACTGCTGCCCGTCAAAATATTAAAGCTAATTATTTTGAATCAGCAAAGTCAATTGCAGAACAAGCTAAAGCTATGAAGGCTGATGATCGTGATCTGCAAAATGTAATTGAAAGTATAGATTATGCACTGGAAACCTATTTCCCGAATTAAATTTCCCATTGAAATAGTATAAAAAAGGTTTGCACCAATGTGCAAACCTTTTTTTTAACTCTTTTTTTTTATATACATCTTTTTTTATTTCAAGGCCTGACTTTTTTTGATTAAATTTG
>CAMWSM010000096.1 GCA_947176915.1 uncultured Porphyromonadaceae bacterium
ATAATATTGTCAATAACTTTTCAATAACTTATTTCTCTCTTATCCCGACCACTTTAACGCTCCTTATAGGATTGAGAGGGTCGTCAGTCATGATTTCCACATTTATGCGAAACGGACCGGAAGGAAGATCCTTGGCGTCAAGCGCTCCTTCAGCCATCTTCCTGCCGCCCCCTTTTATCTTGCCGTTTACATTCTTGACCTTCACCGCCTTATTTTGAGTATAAATTCTCAACACTTCAAGAGGCTGCGAGCCGTCATTGACAATTTCAAAACGGAATTTACGCTTTCCATCTCCAACCACGTCTCCAAGATCGACAGTTTCCTGAGGGAGATAAAGATGGCCGCTATTCTCCAATGAGGAGATTTTGGCTTCATTAGGATTGGGGATAATCTTAGCAGAGATCTTCAGTTCTCTCTTCTCGGAATGAGGGTCGTTACTGTCGGCGGTCAGCATGACAGGATATTCTACCGGACCCATATTTTTCTCGAGAGGAGTACGAAGATAGAAACCTAAGGTTCCGATATCTCCCGGGGCAAGATTACGCGGGGTAAGCTCAACTTCAACCGCACGGTTATCGTTCACCCATGAAGGGGAGATTGTATCCTCACTTTGGTTATAAACGTTGAGGAATATATGACGCGAGGAGCCTTTCTTTATATCTCCTACGGGAATGAGCTGCTTCTCCAGACGGAGGGGTCCTGCGGAATAGGGATATGAGCTCTTCAAAGTTTCCGGTTCGCCAATCACCGTGCCGCGTATCTTCACAATCTTCATCAGATTCTCTTTCCCGAGAAAGACCTTGACAGTCTTATCGAACTTCCCGGGTCTGCCGTAAGGATTATAGATGAAACTTACAGTGGCAGTATCTCCGGGCTGAATCATACTTTCCGTATATGCGGCTGCGGTGCATCCGCAACTCGGACGCACACTATTGATAAACGTTGGCTCATTCCCCTTGTTGACAAACCGGACACTCCCCTTTTGAGGTCCGGCAGCCTCCCGGAATGTCCCGTAGTCATATTCTGTCTCCAGCCATTCCACCTGAGCAATGCAGGATAATGAACTGAAAAGAATAATTAAATATGACAGATAACTTCTGGCAGTCATAATCTCAATGATATTTTCTATTTATTTTTCGGGGAGACAGTGCCTCTGATTTTGAGCCTGATTTTGGAAGGGCTGCCGTTAGTGCGCAATGTTACGACCTTATCAAAACTTCCGGGACGTCCCAGCGGATTGTAGGTAACCTTTACCTTACCGCTCTTGCCCGGGGCTATAGGAGCCTTGGGAAACTCAGGACGCGTACATCCACAATCGGCTTTTGCATCAATCACTATCAGATTGCCCTCCCCTTCATTCGTAAGGATAAACTCGAACGACACCGGACCGCCATCCTCTTTTACGATTCCGAAGTCGTGGGTGGATTTTGCAACCACTCCATGTGGCTTACCCCCTTTTGCCAATACCGGCAGAGTCGCTAAAGAAAGGATCGCCAATATAAGCAAAGGGAGAAACTTCCCGATTTTGTTTTCTCTTCTCATCTTATCTTAATTTTAATTATCAATCATGTCATAAAGGGAGCAACGCCTGAACGGACCGTTCCTTATTTATATAGACGTCAAAGGGTGGAGTTTAGTTTATATCCGCCATATCATTTTTTAGCAAATATGGGAATTTACAGAGTTACATAGTCATTAAAAAATATTCCGGCTATGAGTTAGGAATTTAGAAAATATTCATAAATTTTTATTAATTCTCTTGTTGCATCTAAAAAATTAATCACTAACTTTGCGTCAGCAATCCGACCTGTTCGGAGTGTATTTCAGACCCTCATTATTCAAACAAACCTCATTTTACCATGAATTGCAAAGCATTTTGTCAATTTTTATGCGGAGCAGCTCTTTTCATCAATCCCTCCGCTCCTGCATGTGCCGAGGAAGCGCCGCAGGCAGACTCAGGATTGTTGCGGCTTGACGTCTCAGCAAGAATCGACTGGCAATTGACTCGCTATTCGGGTCATACTGATAATTCCAACACCGGTTTTGAGGGAAAGTATCTAATGCTCCGCGCCGATGGCGAAATAATTCCCGGTCTTTCCTACTCCTGGAGGCAAAGATTGAACAAAATGCACTCTGATGGAAATTTCTTTGATGCCACCGACTGGTTATATGTAAATTACGCTGTCGACAAATGGGATTTTGAGGCAGGAAAAGAGATTGTGGCTATCGGAGGGTGGGAATATGACCGTGCCCCTATCAATCTTTATGGCACATCCGTATTCTGGAACAATATACCCTGCTATCAGCTGGGAGTAACGGCAGGATATAAGGTTGCGGAGTCGGACAAACTATTTGCCCAAGCCACGCAAAGCCCTTTCTTCACCCGTCAAAACCGCAATCTTTACGGTTATAGCCTTAGATGGAATGGCTCACATTCTTTCTATAATGCCATCTGGTCGGCAAACATGATGGAATATGCTGAGGGGAAGTATATCAATTATCTGAGTCTCGGCAATCGTTTCGATTTCGGAAAATGGAGAATTGAGGCTGACTACATGAACCGTGCCGCGGCGCATCAGGCATTCCTTTTTAAAGACTGCTCGGTGATTGGAGAGTTGTCTTTCGCACCTAACGAGAGATGGAGAATACATGCCAAAATGACATACGACGTAAATCATTCCGGCAGAGAGGCTGATCTCACCGTGCTTGACGGCACTGAACTGACAATGGCGGGAGGCGGCGTGGAATTTTATCCGATCATTAAAAACCGCACTTCGCTACGCCTTCATGCCACAGCATATTATTCCTGGGGAAAGAATGCAAATTCCGGCGATGTCATGCAAAACAAGACGTTTCTCGGGAATATAGGAATTACGTGGGACATGAATCTCCTTAATATAAAACGGAAATAACCCTCTGCACCTATTAAGCAATAACCCTTGGCGACTATGGAATCTAATTCAACTCAGGAAATAACTCAGGCTACGGCAACGGTCCGCAAGGAGTCGGTATTAAAGAAATATTCCGGCATGATATGCCTCCTCATAGTATTCGGCATCTTCTACGGGCTTGGCAGAGCAATGGGAATGGCCAACATGCTCAACACAATGATGAAGACAGCTCATGATCTTCTGCTCAACACCGTGCTTTATCTTATGGCGATCTGTGTGCTTACAGGGGCATTGGGTCAGATTTTTGTTGAGTTTGGAGTGGTGAGTCTTCTTGAAAAGATTCTGCGTCCGCTTATGAAACCGCTCTTCAATCTGCCCGGAGTGGCTTCTTTGGGCGCGGTAATGACATTTTTGAGTGATAATCCGGCAATCATCACCCTCGCCCATGATAAACGATTCGGCAGTTATTTCAAGAAATTCCAGCTTATCTCCCTCACCAACTTCGGCACGGCATTCGGCATGGGACTGCTCGTAATAGTCTTTATGCTCGGACAAGGCTACACCTGGGAACCTCTGATCGGATTTGTGGGGGCATTCTTCGGGTGCATGACCTCGACCAGGCTGATGCAGCGCTTTGTAGTGAAAGCTTTCCCGAAATTCCTGACTGAGAATGTGGTTGTCGATGAGCCTGTGAAAGAGGAGGAGGACACGAAGGTAGGGAAATCCACTTTCGCTCGAGTGCTTAATGCCATTCTTGACGGCGGCAAAGGTGGAGTCGAGATTGGGCTTGCCATTATTCCCGGGGTGCTTATCATCTCCACATTCGTAATGCTTCTCACTTTCGGACCGTCAGCCGACGGCACTTTCACCGGAGCAGCCTACGAAGGAATCGAGTTTCTGCCGACAGTGGCACAGAAAATCGGACCTGTATTCCAATTTCTGTTTGGATTTCATGACCCCCATCTGATTGCCTTCCCCATCACGGCATTAGGAGCAGTAGGCGCCGCCCTCGGTCTTGTGCCGAATTTTGTAAGCCAGGGTTGGATTGACGGCAATGCAATTGCGGTGTTCACGGCGATAGGCATGTGCTGGAGCGGCTATCTCTCCACCCACACCGCCATGCTCGACTCGCTGGGCTATCGCGAACTGACCTCTAAAGCAATTCTTGCACACACAATAGGAGGAATCGTGGCAGCCATAACAGCCCATCTTCTGTATCTGGCAGTAACGATAATTTTCTGAAAACTATAATTTCATTCCACTATAAACTATCCATGATAACCCTCGGAACAGCAGCCTCGGAAAGAGAGTGCTGTTCCTTTTATTTTGTGCATTGGCAATTTTTTCCTAAATTTGCAAAAATTCCGACTTTTAGGAAGTTAGTTTTGACAATGGAGAATATTATTGCCCCCATCGATAGAGAGCTCCTGAAAAAGGAACTCACCCCCGACCGCCTTCTGCGACATGCTAATAAAGGAAACAACGAAATTTATGTTGTAGACGCTTTTAATGCCCCGAACACGATGAAGGAGATCGGCAGGCTGCGTGAAATAGCTTTCCGGGATGCCGGAGGGGGCACCGGACTGTGTTGCGACATTGATGAATTTGACACGATGCCGAATCCTTGCCGTCAGCTCATTGTATGGGATCCTCTTGAAAATGAGATTGTAGGAGGCTATCGATTCATCCTGGGAGAGGATATTGTCTTCAAAGAGGGAGTGCCGAATATCGCGACCTCCCACATGTTTCATTTCTCCCGGTTCTTTTTAGAGTCCCTTCTTCCAAAAACGCTTGAACTCGGACGTTCGTTCGTATCAATAAAATATCAGAACACCCGCTCCAATCCGAAAGCACTTTTCGCCCTTGACAATCTTTGGGATGGATTGGGAGCGCTGACTGTCATATATCCGCAGATAGAGTATCTTTTCGGCAAAGTAACCATGTATCCGGCTTACGGAGCTCACTGCCGCGACATGCTTCTTGGATTCCTTCACAAATATTTTCCGGATCCCGAGCGTCTTGTATGGCCGATAGTGGAGCTTAAGAGCAAAGCGAGAAGTCCGGAAGTGCAGGAGATGTTCACAGGGGAGTCTTTTAGGGATGATTACCGTATTCTCAATCATGCCATACGGGAACAGGGCCAGAACATACCTCCGCTTGTAAATGCCTACATGTCGTTGTCATCTACTATGAAAGTGTTCGGGACGGCGATCAACCATGAGTTTGGAGAAGTGGAGGAAACGGGGATATTCTTCAAGATTTCGGAAATTTTCGAAGAAAAGAAACGACGTCATATTCAATCGTTTATAGAAACCGGACTTGTGCCCGGCATCTCAATAAAATAATACGTTCATGAAAAATGTAGTTGTTACGGGAGCCGATGGTTTTATAGGAAGTCATCTCACGGAAGCCTTGCTTCGGGAAGGATGCAGCGTTACGGCTTTAGCCCAATATAATTCATTCAATAATTGGGGATGGCTTGAGGGGATAAAGCATCCCGGCCTGAAAGTGGTAACCGGAGATGTGAGGGATCCGAATTTCTGCCGGACGCTTGTTGAGGGAGCCGACACAGTGTTTCATCTCGCGGCGCTTATAGCCATTCCCTATAGTTATGTAGCGCCCGACAGTTATGTCGACACTAATGTAAAGGGGACGCTGAACATCTGTCAGGCAGCGAAAGCCGCCGGCACTGAACGGCTTCTTGTAACGTCTACGTCAGAAGTATATGGCACGGCGAGATATGTTCCCATCGACGAGCATCATCCCAAGCAGCCGCAAAGCCCATATTCAGCCACAAAGATCGGAGCGGATGCAATAGCGCTCAGTTTCCATAATGCTTTCGGGTTGAATGTAACGGTTGTGCGTCCGTTCAACACTTACGGACCGCGTCAGAGCGCACGAGCCATTATTCCGACAATTATAACTCAGATTGCTTCGGGCATAAGGGAGATAAAAGTGGGGGATCTCACCCCTACACGTGATTTTAATTACGTGGAGGATACGTGCCGCGGATTCATTGCCATAGCCAAGGCAAAGGACACGGCAGGGATGGAGATAAATATCGCGACTCAGAAGGAGGTGAGCATGGAGGAGACACTGAAGACAATCGCCCGGCTGATGGATGCTGATGTGAGGTGGGTTGTAGATCCTGAGCGCCTGCGTCCTGCCGGCAGTGAAGTGTTCCGTCTGCTTGGCTCAAATAAATTAATAACTTCGCTGACCGACTGGCGTCCGCAGGTATCTCTCGAAGAGGGACTGCGCCGCACGATAGATTGGATTTGCAGCGAGGACAACCTGAAGAAATACAAACCGGAAATTTACAATAGATGAAAAAAGAGAAAATCACAATACTGTTTCTTGGAGGAGGCAGAAGAGTTTCTTTAGCCGAGCTTCTGAAGAGAAGTGGGAAAAATATCGGCTGCAATGTTGAGATCGTAAGTTATGAACTCATTTCAGAAGTGCCGATCTCTCTTGTAGGGAAAGTTGTCAGGGGTCTTCCATGGAACGACCCGGATGTTGTGGAAGACATCATCCGGGTGGTCAAGGAGTATGAGATCGACATTATACTCCCCTTTGTAAGCGGCGCCATAGAGATAGCCTCCATCTGCAAGGACCGTCTCCCGAATGTGTTCATTCCGGTTACTGATTTTGCTGTTGCCTCCAAACTCTTCGATAAGGTTGAGGCAGCTGCAGTGTTTAAGGAAGCAGGTTTTCCGATTCCAAGGACCTATTCCGTTCTGTCTGCCAAGATGCCTGCGATTGCAAAGCCCCGCAAAGGACGTGCCTCACGCGGCATACAGATTTTCCATAATATGGAGGAGTTTATGCATCTTGACGATCTGAAGAATTATCTCGTGCAGGAGTATATTGAAAATGCAAAGGAATATACCGTGGACTGCTACATCGACAGGAAAGGGAGAATCCTCACCACAGTTCCCCGCGAACGCCTCGAGATTATGGGTGGGGAGTCAAACCGTACCCGCACATGCCATAATGAAATAATTGAGAAATTGAGCCGGGAAGTAATTGAGAAGTTTTCTTTACGGGGCCCGGTGAATCTCCAGTTCATCCACGATCAGGATGCCGACCGTTATCTCCTGATGGAGGTTAATCCACGGCTCGCAGGGGGCGTGATCTGCTCGGTTTATGCCGGGGCGCCTATCACTGACTACATCATCAAAGAGGCGTTGGGAGTGGAGCTCTCCCCTTGCGATGATTGGGCAACCGGCACTCTTATGGCACGCTACTTCAAAGAGGCAATATTCTACAATAAATAAATCATGCCCTCCCCTATTGAGATTTTAAGGAAATTCTACGGTTATTCATCTTTCCGACCGGGGCAGGAGGAGATTATCAATAATGTCATTGGGGGCAGAGACACACTCGTGCTGATGCCCACGGGGGGGGGAAAATCTATCTGCTATCAGATACCTGCCCTTGTTCTGCCCGGCACAGCTATTGTCATTTCCCCGCTTATTGCCCTTATGAACGACCAAGTGCAGGCTCTCCGTGCCAACGGCGTGCCTGCTTTTGCTGTTCATTCCAATCAGAATGAGGCTGACAACAGCACTGCCCTTTCCCTTGCGGCTCAAGGGAAATTGAAGATTCTTTACATTTCCCCCGAACGTTTCATGATGGATATGGAGAGACTCGCGGCGGCAGTCAATGTGAGCCTCATTGCCATTGACGAGGCTCACTGCATATCTCAATGGGGACATGATTTCCGACCTGTCTACAAAGAGCTGATAGCGGCAAAAGAGAAATTCAATAATGTGCCTGTCATGGCGCTTACTGCCACCGCCGACCGTCTCACGCGCAAGGACATTTCGGATTCTCTCGGACTATCGGATCCATTCTGCTGGATCGGTTCTTTCGACCGTCCAAACATATCTCTGCAGGTAATAAACGACCCCGGGAAGAAAAAACGGCTTTCATACATAGCCAATCTTATTGAGGACCATCCTCTTGATTCGGGCATTGTCTACTGCCTGAGCAGGAAGAAGACAGAAGACATGCACAAGTCGCTTCTTGACATGGGGTATCGCTCGGTGTGTTATCACGCCGGAATGCTTCCTGCTGAAAGAGAGAAGGCACAGAGGGCTTTCGTGAATGGGGAGGCGCAGGTGGTATGTGCTACGATAGCTTTCGGAATGGGCATCGACAAGAGCAACATACGCTGGGTGGTGCATAATAATATTCCAGGCAATATAGAGAGCTACTATCAGGAGATAGGGCGTGCAGGGCGAGACGGGATGCCTGCCAAGGCGATTCTGTTTTACAATTTTGGAGATATTATCACGCGCCGCAGTTTTGTAGAGGAGAGCGGGCAAAAAGATGTCAACCGCGAAAAACTGGAGTTTATGCAGCGTTATGCAGAGGCTTCAGTCTGCCGTCGTCGCATTCTGCTTAGCTACTTCAGTGAAGAGAGCATCTGTGATTGCGGCAACTGCGATAACTGCCGTTCTCCGCGTGAGACATTCGACGGCACGATTCTTGCTCAGAAGGCTCTGAGCGCGGTGATTCGCATAAATTGTGCGGAGGGTATAAATACTGTCATAGATATTCTTCGCGGCCTCAACAACAGCACTATCATTCAGAAGCGTTATCATCAGGTAAAGACCTACGGTGTTGGAAGGGATCTGAGTTCACGCCAGTGGCACAGTTATATCCTCCAGATGATTCAGTTAGGTTTGCTTGAAGTTGCCTACGAAGATAATTTTCATCTCCGGCCTACCCCATACGGCATGAGAGTGGTACGCGGGCAGGAGCGCATTGAATTGAACACATTCCGCGATACAGAATTTTTCACCTCCGGCAAGCGTAAGGCTCCGGCTGCTTCAAAACCTGTATATGCGACCCGTGAGGAGGAACTTATGGCTCTTCTCAAAGAAACAAGGCGGGAAGTGGCGCTCAGTGAGAAAATACCCGCTTATGTTGTATTCAGTGACGCCACTCTTGCCGACATGGTAGAAAAACGTCCGGTGGATATAGAGACATTCGCTAAAGTAAATGGCGTGGGTCAGTTAAAACTTGCGAAATATAGCAAGAAATTTATTGGCGTAATCAGGAAATTCGAAGGAAAGTCTAAGTCGCTACCGGCAGGAAGCAGTGTGAAGGAGACCTGGATTCTGTTCGAATCAGGTATGTCGCCAGAAGAGATAGCCGCAGTAAAGGAGGTGCAGAAAACCACTGTTCTCTCACATCTGGCAGAATTGACCGACAAAGGGAAAATCACGGATTTCTCCCGTATCATTTCCGAGAAGGACATTGCAATGGTTGAGGAAGCAATCAGAGAAGATGCTGCCACTGCCTATAAATCCCTACGTGAAAAAGGGGTAGACCCCGGCATCATACGGATGGGGCAGGCCGTTGTGAAATATCGTTATGGAATAGGATAAAAAAATTTCACAGTATTTGTTTGCAATTAAAAAAGAATTTACTAACTTTGCAGTCGCAAAAGCAAATCCTCGGGGCGTAGCGCAGTCCGGTTAGCGCACCTGCTTTGGGAGCAGGGGGTC
This sequence comes from uncultured Porphyromonadaceae bacterium, assembly GCA_947176915.1. Lineage (GTDB taxonomy): Bacteria > Bacteroidota > Bacteroidia > Bacteroidales > Muribaculaceae > Lepagella. Next base: position 9,410 of record CAMWSM010000096.1, read on the forward strand.
GAAG
>CAMWSM010000097.1 GCA_947176915.1 uncultured Porphyromonadaceae bacterium
AAAAAATACTTTCATCGATCTCATTGATGATCTTGAGCCGGAACCCGATATCTACACTGAAGGCTGGAACAGCAAATCAGTGAATCCTTTTAAAGAGAGTGATGTCCCTAACACAAAAGTGATCGACGTCAGCGGTTATTTTATGCCGGTGCCGGGACAGGTAACATCAAATTACGGTTATCGTGCTCGATTTGGAAGAATGCACAAAGGCATTGACCTTGCCATAAAAAGCAATGACACAATCTATGCCGCCTTCGATGGCAAGGTACGTCTCACCAACTATGAAGCAAAAGGTTACGGCAATTACGTTATCATCCGCCATCCAAACGGACTGGAAACTGTTTATGGCCACCTCAACAAGGCTCTTGTAAAACCCGATCAGGTAGTCCGTGCCGGGCAGCCAATCGGTCTTGGAGGAAGCACAGGAAGAAGCACGGGGCCTCATCTCCATTTTGAGACTCGCTTCATGGGCTATGCAATCAATCCGTCCGCAATCTTTGATTTTGCTAATCACACTACTCATACCGATACATATACTTTCGATAAGAAAACGTATACGCAGGCTCGAAACTATGCGCCTTCAAATACGCTCGCTAAAGCGGAAAAGGAGAATCCCTACCGTGCTGCTGACACTGAAAGAGACTCCTATACGGTTAAGAAAGGGGACACTTTATCCTCTATCGCAAAATCTTACGGTCTGTCTGCCACATCGCTTAGAAAAATCAATGGCATGACTAACGCAGACGTTATAAAAGTTGGTCAGGTTCTGAAACTTAAATAATCTTTTAACTTAAAAGCACATAAGCAAGAGGGGCATCAAATTTAAATTTGATGCCCCTCTTGCTTATCAGTAATCCTTAAATGTTCAAAGTTTCATTGTAGGCACAACGAATCACAGCCAGTTTTGTGAGAACCCGCTCCATTTCACCAAGCGGCAACATATTTGCACCATCGCTCTTTGCTTCTGCCGGATTCCTATGAGTCTCCATGAATACGCCATCAGCTCCTGCTGCTATGGAAGCCATCGCTATAGTAGAGATCAATTCCGGCTTTCCACCCGTCACTCCCGCACTCTGGTTAGGTTGCTGAAGAGAATGAGTGGCATCTATGATTACGGGACAGTTGCACGCCTGTCTCATCTCCGGAAATCCTCTCATATCCACGATCAGATCCTGATAGCCGAAAGTCGTGCCTCGCTCAGTCACTGCCACATTATCATTCCCGGCTTCGCGAACCTTTGCGACAGCATATTTCATTGACTCCGGAGCAAGAAACTGTCCTTTCTTAATATTAATAAATTTGCCCGTTTTTGCTGCGGCTACAAGCAAGTCAGTCTGCCGGCACAGAAAAGCGGGTATCTGCAGAATATCTACATATTCCGCAGCTTGCTCGGCTTCGGAAGGCAGATGAATATCTGTTACTACGGGGATGCCAAAAGTATGGCGCACCTTATCAAGTATTTTTAAAGCCTTCTCATCTCCTATCCCGGTAAAGGAATCTATTCTGCTCCTGTTAGCCTTTCGGTAACTCCCCTTGAAAACGTATGGTATTCCAAGGCGTGAAGTGATATCAACCATCTTTTCAGCTATGTCAAGAGCCATGTGCTCACCTTCAATAACACACGGACCCGCCAACAGGAAAAAACTGCCATCCTCTGCCCCTTTTAAATAATCCCTTATGTTGAGTTCCATATCCTTTTTATATTCACATTAATTTCACATACTATTCACTACATGAGTTGCCGTCACTCCATACAGAGCGGCTGTCTCCGTCCGCAGCCTGTTTTCGCCGAATGTTACAGGCTTAAATCCATACTCCACTGCAGACTCAACTTCTTCCGGAGTAAAATCCCCTTCCGGACCAATCATTATAACCACATTCCTCCCTACAGGGCAAGCCGGCGCAAATGATATTCGAGGATAGTTTTCCGAGCAATATCCAAAACACTTGAAACAGTCGTCATATTCCTCCGATTTAATAAACTCCTTAAAAGAGATCATAGGCACCAATTCCGGAAGAATGCATTTCAAACTTTGCTTCATGGCAGAAATCATTACTTTTTCAAGCCGTTCAGGTTTCAGTACCCTTCTTTCACTCCTTTCACATTTGATGAAAACCACCTTATTGACCCCAATCTCCACTATCTTTTCAAGAAGCCATTCCATTCGGTCGATATTCTTTGTGGGTGCCACTGCAAGCGTAATCTCAAACTTCCAATGGTTAAGGAGAGTCTCCTCACTCAATATCTCCAATGCCGTATGCTTAGGATGAGCCTCTAAAATAACGCAACGATAACGCTTGCCCTTTCCATCAACAACGAAAATCTCGTCACCCTCCTTCATACGGAGCACCCTGCAACAGTGGGCGGAATCAGATTCTGGCAACACTCTGCTCTCCAGTATATCAGGAGAATAAAACTGTATCATCTTATACTCTATTAGTATAGTCCGTCTTTAGTTATAAAATCAAGCCTCAACCATTCCGCCGGGATCTTCTTCACCCATATTGTCAACCACCCTATTGATTTCCTTAGCAGAAGGAGAAGTCTTATCGTCGTGAAAACAGAAGATGAATAATAAAGCCACCAACAGCGCGAATCCTGCAAAGCAGAACCATGATATTCTCCACCCCTCAAGACGCAACATGGGATCGCTCTGACTGAAGACAAAATGATTCACTACAAGCTGGGCGCCAAAAGTACCAAGCGATGCTCCGATACCATTGGTCATTATCATAAACAGCCCCTGCGCACTGCTCCTTAAAGCCACGTCGGTTTGCTTATCCACATAAAGTGAACCTGAAACATTAAAGAAGTCGAAGGCTATGCCATACACTATCATTGACAATATGAACAGCCACACTCCCGCGCCCGGATTTCCAATACCGAAAAATCCAAATCGCAACACCCAGGCGAACATCGACATCAACATCACTCCCTTGATTCCAAATCGTTTCAGACAGAATGGAATAAGAAGTATGCACAATGTCTCGCTCATTTGAGATAAGGAAATCAGGAGGTTAGCATTCTTAGAAAAGAAATTGCCTGAATATTCCGGCACATCCTCAAACCCCGTTATAAATACGTTGCCATAACTATTGGTGATTTGAAGAGAGACTCCAAGCAACATACTGAAAATAAAGAAAATCGCCATTTTCTTCTCCTTCATAAGGGAGAACGCCTTAAGACCCAATGCTTCCGCTACACTTTTAGAAGCCCCTCTGTTGGTAGGACAATTCGGAAGTGTCAGACTATACAAGGCAAGTATCACGCCTATGACTCCGGAAGTAAATAACTGAGCGTATGTAGACTGAAAGCCGGTGAAATTAACAAACAGCATCGCACAGATGAATCCTACAGTTCCAAAAACCCTGATAGGCGGGAAATGTGCCACCGTATCAAGCCCCGCCTTCCCCAATGCTGTATAGGCAACCGAGTTTGCAAGTCCGATTGTGGGCATATAGAATCCGACAGAGCAAGTATAGAATACAAATAAGGGTCCGAACTTCACATCACCTCCGGCACTTGAGCAATAAAGACCGGCGGCAAACATAAAAAATGCTGCTATCAACTGGCAGAGAGACAGCATACGCTGTGCATTTATCCATCGGTCTGCCACTATTCCTACTATTGCAGGCATGAACAGCGAAACGAGACCCTGGACAAAGTAAAACCATCCAATCTGTTCACTAAGGCCAACACGCGACAGATAATTTCCCAAAGATATCAGATAAGAACCCCATACGGCGAATTCAAGAAAACTCATCGCCGAAAGCTTTGTCTTCAAAATTCCGGTTTGCGTCATTTCATTGATATTATTAGGTTAAAATATTACGTCCCCCTCCTTTAGCTATCCTCTGAGTGCAAATTTATAAATAAAATATGATTTTTATCCCTCTACAAACCTAAAAAATTATCTCTGGAAGGTATCACAAGTTTTCCCGGTTCTCTTATAACCATCCCGGCATCTTCCATATCTTTTTCCCAATTCACCAGTTTGTCAACATCCACACCACAATAGCAGGCAAGATTTTCTCTTGTTCCTCGTATGCTTATTTCCCTTGCCACTGGATCGGTGAGAATAGCAACCATCCTTCTCAATATTCCCGTAATATCTCCTTCCGCGTATGTGCTCACAGCCTCAGTGGGACGCTGGGCTCTCAGGCTTAAATAATTAAAGAAATTCAGCATATAAATGCGGTCGCTATAGAGGAGATTGACATACTGCTCCTTCTTGAATTGCATGATGCTGGTCTGTTCGTCTGCTATGATTTTGAAAGGATAGCCCGTTGATATTCCGAAGAGACGATCGGCACCGAGCACTCTTCCCGTCCCGCTTCTCTCCTCTACTGTTAGATCCAATGAATCGAGGGTATTGCAAATACGCACCTCTCCCTTTATTATGAATTTTATCATCTTTACCTCCTCCCCTGGTGTGGAGATTTCTTCTCCCTTTTGATAATTTGTGAAAATGAGAGGAGTCTTTTCAAGGAACTGTGAGATATGATCTTTTCCGACACCTTTGAACAAGGGAAGATCCATTAAAGTTTCATACATTGATGCCATGTGAGTCTTTGTTTGTAGATTTATATTGGGTCATTGGATAAAAATAAAAGCGCAACCGACACTATTGCCAGTTGCGCTCTGATGTAGCGGGATCGAGAATTGAACTCGAGACCTCCGGGTTATGAATCCGACGCTCTAACCAACTGAGCTATCCCGCCGAACTACGGTTTTGTTCCGTTTTGCGAGTGCAAAGTTAGACATTTTTTTATTTCTGACAAAACTTTTTTCAAAAAATTTTTATTTTTTATCCCTCTTCTTTTAAATTCGATATTCTTATTTTATACTAAACCTTTAATTATAATATCTTTACATAATCAAATAAAATTATGTCTCCTCCACTATTTTAAAAATTTACTCTTCATAATCCAAGGTTTGATATTTTTTGATTAATTTTGCATACATGCTTTAATATCCGCCAAAGAAGCTGTCTAACCTTTTTACAGAAATGGAGCACAGTCCAAAATCTGATAAACTCTCACAAGAGAGAAAGTTTAAACATCTTCAAAAGCTATAACTTATTAATAATATAATCAACTCTTGAAAATTCCTTTTAAAAGTTTCCTCCCCTTAGTGATACTTGTTTTCCTTTCATCATGCTTCACGGGGGTGGAAAGCACAAAAAAAATAACTCTTTCCAAAGAGGACCGTAAGGCGATTCGCCTTACTGAAGAAGACTCTTTCCTGAAATCAATACAGCCCTCCCCTCTTTCTGAATGGGAAAAGGGTATGCCTTTCTACGCCACAGACAACAGAGTCATTTTAATTTTCGACCAACAGGGACTTCCTACAAATCCGGAGGAGGCTCAAATGAAAGGAAAAATCCTGACGTATGGAGGATGTGAGTCCCATATCGGCGCGGATGGAAAAAAATATACTGATATTATCTTTCAGGACGGTGAGCAGATCTACAGATATAACACCAACAAGACCGAAAAGGAAGCTTCCTCAACTGTAATGAGCGACAAGATACCTATGCTGATTGATATGAACATGGTGCAACAGGCAGCCGGTCTTATGAAAGGAAAAAAACTATGGACTCGAACCGCCTTATGGTATGATCCGGAAGGAAACAAAATCAAGGGAAAAAAATTCATACCCGTCCATGTGCAAGAGGTTAAACCCGGCTCTATGGTTTTCCCTTTAATGGTCATGTTTAAGGATGAAGAGGATAACAATGCTGCTCTTTTCATTAATTTTGGAAATTCAGGCACAGACTCACGTTCCTTCTCCCATATTTTCACTTTGGAAGATATAAGAAAAAAATATCCCTCCACTACTGATGAAATCTGGAACCTCATAAGCACTGAACAGGTGCGCAAAGGAATGACAAAGGAGGAATGCCGCCTTTCTCTCGGGCTGCCGACAGAGGTAAGCTCGGGGCACGATTACAGCCAGACTCTTGATCTTTGGCATTATCCTGACGGTATGGTGCTATGGTTTGAAGATGGTCTTCTTTCCCGATTCCACAAATAGGAATCATATATTAATTAACACTCTTCTCCCCTTCCACATTAAAATCTGAATCTTTATGTTTGAATTGAATAAAGACATCACACGGTTCACTACTTTCGGACTGCCGGCAAAAGCGGCATATTTTGCTGAATATTCCTCTCCAGAGGAATTGAAAGCTTTGACTCTCACTCCCGAATTTTCTGAAAATCAAGTCCTTCATATAGGTGGAGGAAGCAATCTGGTCTTCATTCATGATTTCAATGGAGTCATTCTTCATTCAGCCATACGAGGAATAGAGGAATACAGCAAGAATGAGGAGGAAGTCTTTGTCATGGCAGGCGCAGGTGAGAAATGGACCGATCTTGTTGACTGGTGTGTCGAAAGGGGAATCGGAGGCATAGAGAATATGGCAGGGATTCCGGGAGAGGTGGGAGCCGCTCCGGTGCAGAACGTCGGAGCTTACGGTGTAGAAGCTAAGGATGTGATCCATTCAGTGGTGTGCTTCGACATTCTAACACGAGAAAAAATCACATTCTTTAATGACTATCATAAAGTAAAGAATAAATCTGAAAACAGACTCGGATTTTCCTACCGCGACAGCCGGTTCAAGCATGAATGGAAAGGGAGATACTATGTCCTTCAGGTTAGTTTCAGGCTGCGCCGTTCGTCATTAGCCCATAATCTTGAGTATAAGGCACTGAAAAAATTCGCTGAAACCCTTGATCATCAACCTTCGATTAAGGAGGTGGCAGAGGAGGTGGTAAGGCTTAGAGACTCCAAACTCCCTGACCCTTCCAAGACAGGGAGCGTGGGAAGCTTCTTTAAGAATCCTATTGTCAGCAGATATTATTTTGAACAGGCAATGCTTGCTCTCGATCCGGATATAGAATACTATCCTGAAACTCGCCTCAATGAGAACGAGCCTGAAATGGTGAAGGTGCCTGCCGGATGGCTGATTGAACATGCCGGATTGAAAGGGATGAGAATTGGCGGCGCTCAGGTCGATCCGAAAAATGCCCTTGTCATCATAAACACCGGGAATGCCACAGGCAAAGATGTCGAGACACTTGCCCGCAGTGTTGTAGACCATGTGCGCGAAAGATTTGCCATTGCTCTGGAGAGGGAAGCGAATTATGTTGACTCTGACATTAAAGTAACGATTCTTGGCAGCGGAACTTCAAAAGGTGTACCGGAGGTAGGCTGCCTTTGTAGAGTATGCCGATCCCGATCTAACTTCGACCATCGGCTTAGGGCATCGGCTCTTGTCAGAACCATGGGATTGGATCTCCTCATTGATGTTTCTCCTGATTTCCGCCAGCAGGCTTTAAGGGAAGATTTATATCGCGTTGATGCTGTTCTTCTGACTCACAGTCATTACGATCATGTCGGAGGCATTGACGATCTTCGTCCCTTCTGCGCCCACCGCAATGTGCCCATCTATCTTAAGCATGATGTCAATGATGATCTTCATCGCCGACTTGATTATTGCTTCCGCGCTCACCCCTATCCGGGCGTTCCAACATTCGATATGCACGAAATTGACTCGCGACCTTTCTTTATCGATGGCGTTGAGATAATCCCCATAAAAGTCATGCACGGCTCCCTTCCTATTCTCGGCTATCGAATTGGAAAATTTGCATATATCACAGACGCAAAGACCATTGATGAAGATGAACTTGAAAAACTTGAGGGGCTTGATGTCCTCATCATAAACGCCCTGCGTTTTCGTCCTCATTTCTCACATCTGTCGATTGAGGAAGCCGTATCCATTATCAAACGGATAAAACCAAAGGAGGCATATCTGACTCATTTCAATCATGAAGTAGGTCTTCATGATGAACTCTCAGAGCAGTTGCCTCCAAATATCCACCCATGCTATGATGGACTTAAATTAACAATAAAATAGTATCTTTTCAGTTTATAGGGCAGCTTCCTTCATCCTTTCCGCGTTTTCAGCAATCATAAGCCTGTCAATACATTCCTGTATCTCTCCATCCATAAATGACGAGAGATTATATTCCGTATAATTGATCCTGTGATCGGTCATTCTTCCTTGCGGGAAATTATAGGTGCGTATTTTTGCCGAACGGTCGCCTGTCGAAACAAGAGTCTTCCTTCTCTGAGCAATGTCTGAAAGATACTTTTCCCTCTCTCTGCTATATATATAGGTGCGCAACCGAGAGAGCGCTCTTTCTTTGTTCTTAGGTTGGTCGCGCGTTTCAGTGCATTCAATCAGTATTTCATCCTCTTCCCCCGTGAGCGGATTCTTCCACATATATCTAAGGCGAACACCCGACTCTACCTTATTTACATTCTGGCCTCCGGCACCCCCCGAACGGAAAGTATCCCATTTAATCGCTCCCTCATTAATCTCAACATCAAATTCCTCTGCTTCAGGCAATACAGCAACTGTGGCAGCCGAAGTATGCACCCTTCCTTGAGTTTCCGTAGCAGGGACACGCTGAACTCTATGCACCCCGCTCTCATATTTCATAACCCCGTAGACATCCTCTCCGGTTAGAGAAAAGCATATCTCCTTATATCCACCCGAAGCACCCTCGCTGGTGTTGGTAACAGCCAGGCTCCATCCCTTTTTCTCCGCAAACTTCTGATACATGCGAAAGAGATCGCCTGCAAATAGAGCAGCCTCATCACCACCCGTTCCACCTCTGATCTCGACGACAGCATTTTTAGAATCCTCCGGGTCGGCAGGAAGAAGCAACTGCTTTATCTCCTCCTCCATCCCGGGAAGAGAGGCTTGGCAAAGCTCAAGCTCTTCACGTGCCATAGCCCTTAACTCCTCATCACTCTCCCCGGCAAGCATGGTCTTTGCCTCCTCTATGGATCGAAGCAAGTTTCGATAACGCCTTTCAGCGCCAACGATTTTCTCAAGATCGTGATACTCCTTTGTGAGCTTTACATATCTTTTTCTATCGGCAATCACATCCGGATCGGTAATCAAAGTCGCGACCTCCTCAAATCGAGCATCAAAACCATCAAGTTTTGTCAAGAGCGGATTATCTTCCATAACATTAAATTATTTTTTATGCAAAGTTACAAAATTCATTGAAAAATATCACATCGCTATTGTAAGATTAATAAAAAAGATGTAACTTTGCAGCCGCAAATAAGAGAAGAGGGTCTTTTTCCCTCTAATCACATCAATAATCAAAAATCTTAAATTAACCTGTACAAAAACCGGTAAGATCTATGGCAACTAAAATCAGATTGCAGCGTCATGGCCGTAAAGGCTACGCTTTCTATCCAATTGTCGTCGCCGATAGCAGGGCACCACGAGATGGTAAATTTATTGAAAGGATAGGTTC
>CAMWSM010000098.1 GCA_947176915.1 uncultured Porphyromonadaceae bacterium
AAGGGTACAACGGTTTTCGAGACCGTCCCGATCGACCACTCCGGCATCTTTCCTCAGTAGTTTCTGGTAGCGAGTGCAAAGTTAATTCTTTTTTTCGACATATCCGTTGTTTTGCTTACTTATTTCATGACTTTTTTAATTTGATTTCTCCGAAATCCTTCCCGAGTCATGTTATTTATGTTTTTCAGCAGGTTTTGCTACTTTTGTAGTTATCGAGTTGTTATAATTAAAACAACACAAATTTTGCACCCTCAAAATGAAATCATAGAATAAGCGTGATAAAACAGGATTGTAAGGTAGCCTGTTTCGCTTGCTCAAATAATTACTTTAAATCGATTTACCATGTCGGAAGCAAGAATCATTCCCCCTTCACAGCTGATAATCAATGATGACGGTTCAGCTTTTCATATTCATCTTCGGCCTGACCAACTGCGAGACAACATTATCCTTGTAGGAGATCCCGGTAGGGTAGGGCTGATTGGCAAACTTTTCGATCATATTGATTACGATGTGCAGTCGAGAGAATTTCATGCAATCGGAGGCACCTATAACGGGAAACCCCTCTTATGTATTTCTCACGGAATAGGGTCGGATAACATTGAAATAGTTCTTACCGAACTTGATGCCCTTGCCAACATTGACTTCAGGACGAGAACGGTGAAACCCCATCATCGAACCTTAAACCTAATAAGGGTAGGCACGTCAGGAGCTTTGCAGGAGGATCTTAAAATCGGAGATTTTGTAATAGCCGAAAAGGCTACCGGCACAGACGGCATACTGAATTATTATAAGGATGGAGATAAGGTGTGCGATCTCGAATTTGAAAAGGCCTTGATTGGACATACTGATTGGGATGCCTCCTGGGCTAAGCCTTACACGGTTGATGCAGATCCGGAATTAGTGGAAAGAATCGGTAGAGACGATATGATCAGAGGCTATACTGTGGCGGCGATAGGTTTTTATGCGCCTCAAGGCAGGGAGGTCCGGCTTCAATTGAAACATCCGGATTTTATCTCAAAAATTGAGAGTTTCAGGTTTAACGGCCGACCCATCACTAATTTTGAAATGGAATCGGCATGTCTGCAGGGGATGGCTAAATTGCTTGGACATAAGGCAATGACTGTATGCTGCCTTATTGCTCAACGCCGCGCGGAGAATGCCAACACTAATTATAAGGAAGCGGTGGTAAGGCTCATGCTGACTGTGCTTGACAGGATTTAGGCAATAGAGAATCGATTGCCGGGATGACGCAATATTATCCCGTCAAATTCCATTTCACCCAGAAGAGCCATAAGCCGGGGCATCGGCAGGAGCGTGAGCTGCCGTATACGGTCAGCCTGAACAGGCTCGGAAGCATAGAGGAGCGTGTCGTAGACAAGTTTTGCGTCTCCCTCCATTTCTGGGAAAAGGTTACGTTGCGAATGGTTGATGTTCATTCCCAGCGGTTTCCATCCCGTAATCTCTATTAGGTCGGCGGCGGATGTAATAAGGGATGCCTTGTTTTTGCGAATAAGATTATTACATCCGCTGCTCAATTGATCATTTATTCTGCCCGGAAGAGCGGCGACATCGCGGGAAAGGTTGAAGGCTGTATTGGCTGTTGACATGGCTCCCCCTTTGAGATCGCTTTCCGCTACAACGGTTACGTCGGAGAGAGCAGCGATAATGCGGTTTCTTTCAAGGAATCGCTGGCGATAAGGATTGGCTCCAAAGGGATATTCCGTTACAATTGCCCCTCCGTTAGAGAGAATTCTTCGGGCAAGATCACGATGTTGGGCAGGATAAATCATGTTAAGGCCATGTGCCACGACTGCCACCGTCGCCACGTTCGCCTCGAGAGCAGCCTTGTGGGCAGCGGCGTCAATCCCGTAAGCCAATCCGCTCACTACAACAAGATCGTGAAAATATGCTCCCATATCTTTCACCAGCGTCTCGGTGAAATTGATTCCATAGGGCGTCGGTTTGCGGGTGCCGACTACGTTCATCATATATTGGGAGTCAAGATCAGTTTCCCCTAATTGGTAGAGCATTACGGGAGCGTCAGGCGTTTGAAAAAGACGCATCGGATAATCCGTATCAAGAAGAAAATAGGGGTGTATGTTATGGCGCTTTATCAGTTCATATTCTTTTCTGGCTGCAAAAATCGCCTCCTCACGATCCATCATCTCAAATTTAACCCCTCTTGCAAGATGAAGGGAGATTGAAAGATCGCCCGTAGGAATGTTGAAGAAATCCTCGGGTGTGATTCCGCATTCCTGCATTTGAACGACCACATCGCGCGTTACGTTCTTTGTGAAGGAAAGGGCAATTTTATATACAATCTCTTCCTCTTTCATGACTTAAAGAAACGATTAACTGATATATTTGGCGAAAATCTTTGCAAGTTCATCACCTCGGGAGAGTTTTCCATCCTTCAGTACAACTACAGTCACTATGCCGGCAGCCATAATCTCTCCGGTAGATTTTATTATGTCCTGATGAAAGATAAATCTCGGCCCCTTCCTTTCGAGACTGAGGCAGCTTAGAAACGCGTCGCCTCCCCGAAGTGAGTTTTTATATTCTATCTCGATTTTTCTTACTACTGCATCAATCCCGCGGCGATGCATCTCTATAAATGATAACCCTGCGTCGGCGCAAAACTTATGCCTTGTGTGCTCCATATAGTGAAGATAGTTGGCGTTGTTCACTATCTGCTCGCAATCCAGCTCATAGTCCCTTACCTCCATATCCATTATGAAGCAATATCTTTTTGTTTTTTCTTTTAATATTCTCATATATTTTCAAGAATAAATTTCCTATAAATAATCTGTTCTTACGCCGGCTCCGACCTTTTTCATTACTTCTGTCAGGTCTTCCTGTTGTTCAAAACCGGAGGAAGGCAACCATAAGAAGCCCCTCTTTTTATCTTTCATGGGCAAGATGACATAATCCGTGGCTACATAGAATCGGGAAAACTCAGAATAGGGGAGGAAGCGTCGGGCTGCCGGCTCCTCACCTTCGTAGCGTACGATCAATATTCCTGCAGAGTCAAACGAAAGCGTGTGGGAAAGTGTGTTAAGCACGGTGATCTCCTTAAGTCCGTGATTAAAGTAAAGGAAAGCAGCTGCCAAAGGAAGGATCAGTAAGATCAGCATAAGCAGCACTATTGCCCATCTGATGTCTACAGTAACTGCCAGTATCGTCAAGGTGGTGACTGACAGAAAGATGAGCGCTATCGAGGTGAGCAGATAGCGTGTGGCTAAGATCTTTAGAAAAGTTCCTCCTCCCATTCTTAGCATTGAGCTGGTCAGAGGGGGCTCCTCCTTACTGTCTTTTGTCTCTGCGAGCTCTTTCTTTAGCATAAACTTCCAGATTCTTAGGCACGAGCTGCTGAACATATCCGGTGCCTTCCGAATTATAAAGTTTCGTCATATCGATATATTTATCCCCATTCCCTTTAGTGATTGGGAAGACCTCCGAACGACGGGCTTTGACTTTATCGCCTAAGGTGCTGTGGCTATTTGTGCCGCTCCCTTTCAGCGAAGGGTCAACTCCATCGGGAGCGCATCTTACTGCCAGAATTTCCGCACATGGAGGATAGCCTAATCCGGTCCACATGATATATTCGTTCTCCACCATCTCTTTTGAAGGAGTCTCATTCGCCGGCAATGGTTTGCATCCTTCGATAGCGATAGTGGCGGTAGATTTGAATCGAGGTATGAAATCTTGGTCTATGACCCATCGGTCAGGACCATCCGCATAATCACGCTGTTTCATATCGTGCCAGAAAGAGCGACTCACTTTCTCCGTCAGCAGTTCCGGAGTGATTTCCCCTTTCTCAGCGTATGGGGCGAGAAGATGGCATGCGTTTGCTTCCCTGACAAATCCGTATCCCTCATTCGGGCGTCCTGACTTGCTGTAATTTGTCCTTACAAGAATATGGTCTTCCGCATCTTTAAGATCAAAGCGCGTGAAGGAGTGATTGTTAGTCTCGAAGAAGGCTCCGTTGCCATAAGCATCTATGACCCCGAAATTAGCTTCCACTCCCAGCGGGCGGGGCTGACTTTTCAGAAATTCTTCAAAGTCGTCAACTGTTACACATTGCCGAAGCGCTTTTGCCATAAGAAAACCCTCTTTGTCCATCTGTTTGGGACTTACCTTATCATCCTTGAGATTGTAGGAAGCAGTGTTCATTATGGCGAATCCGACATCATTCATACCCATCCATGCCTCCCGAAGCTTTTTATCGGCGGCATTGAAAAGGGCTACAAAAGAATGTTCTCCCGGCCGGGAAGCCACATATTCCACCTTATTGTCTATAGTGCTGGTGTCGCGGTGTTTCCAAAGTATCGGACGTCCGTATGGATTTGCTTTCGCGCCGATAATTGCGGAGGTGCAGCATACTGCGGGCAGTATGGAGAGCAGCATTAAACAAACTGCGGTAAAGACTCGTTTTATCATTGAATAAAAATTTTTTACAAAGTTAATCAATTTCTTTAATTCAAAAAATAATTATGAATTTACCACAGGATTCCAATATGCTCGCAAGCATAGTCAACATGAAGCTTAGGGACGGCAACTATGATTCGCTTTCAGATTTATGCCTTTCTTTGGGAATTGATGAGGCGGATTTAAAGCATCGTCTTGCAGACGCCGGTTTTGAATATAATCCTGAAATCAAGCAGTTCAGATAACTTTTAATAAATAAGCTCCTGAGGTTGGTCAGGAGCTTATTTATTAAAGGTTGGAGTAGGAGCCTTCGAAAGTAGTGCCACCTCTTACATCTCCCGTCATTGCCCCTTTCTTTAGCCATCTGACACGTTGGGCGGATGTGCCGTGATTGAAGCTTTCAGGCACGACATAACCTTGTGCCTGTTTCTGGAGATAGTCATCACCGATTTTTGAAGCGGCATTCAAACCCTCCTCTATATCACCCTCTTCAAGACTGTTGAACATCTGATTGTCATGATATGCCCAGACTCCTGCGTAATAATCGGCTTGAAGCTCAGTGCGTACACTGAGACGGTTTGCTTCAGTCTGCGACACTTGCGCCATCTGCCTGTGAGCATCGTCGAGAGTGCCTAAAAGATGCTGCACATGATGACCCACTTCATGCGCAATGACATACGCGAAAGCGAAATCACCTCCTGCCTTCATTTGCTTATCCATTTGGTCGAAGAAGGATAGGTCAATATAGAGGGTCTCATCGCCGGAGCAATAGAATGGACCTACCGCAGAACTCTGTTGGCCGCAAGCGGATTGCACGCTGCCTGTGAACAATACCATTTTCGGAGGACGGTAGGTCATGCCCATTTTCTTAAATTCCTCGGTCCATACATCTTCCGTGCCTGCAAGAATCTTTTTCGCAAATTCGGCGTATGCCTCTTCCTGAGCCGTGGGCTGATAATTGCTTTCAATCTCCTGTCCGGATGAAAAACCGCTGCTTTGATTCAATACAGACAGAGGATTTCCTCCTGCGAGCCATACTACTATGGCGGCGATAATCAGACCTCCGATACCTCCTCCAGCAAGTTTCATGCCGCGTCCTGAAGATCCCCTTCGGTCTTCTACATTGTTACTTGTGCGTCGTCCGTCAAGCCTCATATTCAGATAATGTTATAGTGGAAAATTATTTTATTTCATGCCCGTTTGCCTCTGGCAGGCAGCCTTTACATTAATTAACAGAAAAATCTGTCTCTTGGTTTCAGAAAAGAATATGAAGAGCGAAATGTTAAGGTATGTTGAATAAGTTTAAACAGGGACAATAAGGTCAACCTATATCATCCTGAGACGTTTTATAAGTACAAAAAGCAATGAAGCAATATGGATAAGTATTCAGGGTTTCGTGAGAAAGTTTGAATACGGTTTAAGTTTAGTTAGATATAGTTTATAGTGGAATCGTGAGAGAGGCGTAGTGGAAGCGTCTCTCTCTTTTTTTCTTAAAATATTCAATCATATTTGTGAGATAATAGGAAAAAGTTGTAATTTTGCGTTCTCTATGGCTCAGCCTTTATCCAAGCCGGGTCAGCGAAGCAACATTTCTTAAATTCAACTATTCAATCACAGAACGCAATCCTGTTTTTAGCGATGAAATCCACATATTTCTCTCTTTGGCTTTTGCTCGCCGGGGCACTTGCGATATTTATTGTTGTGAGTTTTTCTGACGACATATCTTTAGGCACCTACACTGTAAAGAAAGCTCCCTTTGCGGAGACTCTTGTGCCGGACTCACTGTCAGCCAATGCTAAGTTGGCAGCCGGACATGAGAGTGAAAGCCACGAAGAGCTTGACCCGGTTGAGGTGAAAGAGGTTGAGACTGATTCTGTACCTAAAAATATTCTTCTGTTCGGCGATTCCATGACTATGAATATTGCATTGCGTCTCGCAAAATATGCAAAACAGAATGGGCATAGCCTGCATGCGATTAATTGGGATTCAAGCAATACGAAAATTTGGGCTGAGACAGACACTCTCAATTTTTATATCCGTAAGCTTCATCCCGATTTTATTTTTATCTCTTTAGGAAGCAATGAGGTCTATTTTAAAGATCCATATAAGAGGCATCCCTATGTAAAGCAGATACTCACCACCATAGGGGATTTGCCATACGTATGGATTGGTCCTCCATGCTGGGACAACCGTACGGCTATCAACGACATGCTTGAGGCTACCTGTCGTCCGGGTACATTCTTCCGGTCTGCCGGAATGGAGTTTAAGAGAAAGAAAGATAAGATTCATCCTACTCGCGAGGCTTCTGCCCTTTGGGTAGACAGCATCATGCGATGGATGCCCAAATCCGCTCATCCCATTCTGGCTGACTATCCTTCCGACACCATCGGAAAGGTCAACAGCAACATCATCCTTCTTAAAGCTCTCAACAAATGAATATAGCCGATCTGATCAACTATATCCCCGAAAGCGTGTTAACGGCTCTCCGAAACATCGGTGTGCAACTGCAGTATGATCCGGAAGCCCCGATGCTTTTTTCAAGCGGACTCTTCTGGATGCTTTTCCTGCTTTTCCTTCCTGTCTACGGACTTGTGAAGGGGAGCAAATGGAAGATGGTGTTTTTCGTTGTATGCTTCTCCCTTTACTTTTACTATAAGTCGAGCGGCCTGTTCTTTCTAATGCTAATTGCAACGTCTGTAATCGACTGGAGCCTGTCGCATTGGATGGCAAGAATAAAAGGTAGGGGAGGGCGTCTTGCGGTAATGTGGCTTTCCATACTGATTTCCCTTTCTATTCTTGGCTATTTCAAATATGCCAATTTTTTCCTTTGGAACTGGAATCTGATGGTGGAGGGAAACTTTCAGCCTCTCGATATAATTCTTCCGGTAGGCATCTCATTCTACACCTTTCAGTCGATAAGTTATATCGTGGATGTCTATAAGGGGAGGATAGAGCCTACTCGTTATTGGATAGATTATATTTTCTTCCTATCATTTTTTCCAGCCCTTGTGGCAGGTCCTATCGTCAGGGCTGATTACTTTCTTCCGCAGATAGAAAAAAATGAGAAACCCTCTTCTCAGAAAGTATGGGGAGGTTTGTGGCTGATTATAGTCGGCGTGGTGAAAAAAGCTCTTATCGCTGACTATATAGCCCAGTATAACGACCTTATCTTTAACGAGCCTTCACTTTATACGGGTGTTCAGACTTTGATGGGTGTTTTGGGCTACACAATGCAGATCTATTGCGATTTTTCCGGTTATTCCGACATGGCTATTGGAATCGCTTTAATCATGGGATTCCGATTGGGAATAAATTTCGACTCGCCTTACAAGAGTAGGAATTTAACTGATTTCTGGAGACGATGGCATATTTCGTTGTCATCTTGGCTTAGAGACTATGTATATATTCCACTTGGTGGCAACAGGAAAGGAACTTTCCGGACCTATCTGAATAATTTCCTTACAATGCTTATTGGCGGATTGTGGCATGGTGCGGCATGGAAATTCATATTTTGGGGCGCGATGCACGGGGTTGGTCTCGCGGTGCATAAAGCTTTTAAGCCTATTTTAGTGAAAATACCTGACAATTGGTTCACCTGCTTTATAAGCTGGCTGCTCACTTTTGTTTATGTTTCTCTACTATGGGTATTTTTCAGGGCTGCTGATTTTGAATCCTCGGTTCTGATTATTAAAAATATTTTTGAAGATTTCCAATGGAGTCAGATTCCTCAGTTCGCTCAGGCACGTCCTGCCTGGTGCATAATGATGGGTGCTCTAATAGTTTTCCATTTCTTTCCTCATAAATGGACCGTTGCGGTGCAATGGGCATTCATTAGAATAAACTGGGTGGTTAAGCTTATAATATTTTTGATAGCCGTGCAGCTTGTTATAGAATTTATGTCTGAAGAGGTTTCCCCATTCATTTATTTCCAATTTTGAGAACAAAAAATGAGATATTGATGTTGAAAGGAGAGGAAACAGAGAAAGTTTTCTCTCCTTTAATTATTAAGAGAATTATTATTGTAGAAGAATAACTTTAATTAATTTCACTATGAATTTTATCTGGTATATAATAATTGGTATCGTCTCGGGTGCAGTTGCAGGTAAACTCATGCGCGGAGGTGGTTTCGGATGGATTGTCAATCTCGTAGTTGGAATCATCGGAGGTGTTTTGGGAGGCTGGATTTTCGGTATCCTTGGAATACATACTTCAAGCATCATCGGAAGTCTGATAACTTCGGTAGTGGGCGCAATCTTTTTATTATGGATTGTAGGGTGGCTGAGCAAGAGCAATAAATAGGTGAAGTCTCTGAATTAATTCCCAATTTTTACTTAAAAAAGGAGCTGAAGATCTTGGAAAAGTCTTTAGCTCCTTATATTTTGTGTTCAAAAAAGCGCATACTTCGTGGTAATATAACGCTTGATTCTAATAAAAAGTTTTATGATTAACAAAATGAAATATATTTTAACATCTGTTGATTGCATTATGTTACAATTTGTTATGCAATAAAAATTGAAAAAAATATGCTCTAAAACATAAAAATACTTGCGGAGGGAGAAATCTTGTTGTAATTTTGCAACCGCAAACGGGAAACGACGCGACAACGCTGAGAGCCCGGGAGCGAGAGAGAACATTGACAACAATGCCACAGGACAATGATGCCGGGAATCATTACGATACCGGCGCCATACAGACAGATACAAGGAGACACGGAAATGTCTCCCGTCAAAGTCGAACAGGCAACCTATAAACGTCATCGAGTCAAGGACAATAAAATTCGAAGTAAAAATAGGCAACTATATACTAACAGCGGAGAGTTTGATCCTGGCTCAGGATGAACGC
>CAMWSM010000099.1 GCA_947176915.1 uncultured Porphyromonadaceae bacterium
TCCGTCATAGCCTCGATGCCGCACTTCGAGAAGGCAACCGATGATGAACTGCGGGTACTGTTACCTCATAAATGGAAAGAGTTCCATCCAGAGGCAATTATGGCAACTCCTGTGCGACAGCTCGCAAAGTGAAACCTCCAAAATAATACAACATAATACGACAACGGCTACAACTTACCTGGGTTGTAGCCGTTGTCGTAATACTTTGGAACTACAAGGTGTACTTCAGTTAATGCTTACTGATTTTAATCCTTCCTCAATTTTTTCAACTGCTATAGACAATTCTTTTGTGTATGGAAGTCTATCCGCAATCGCTGATATTCCATGTAGGACGGTGGCATGTCTTCTATTCAGTTTCTGTCCTATTGCCGATGAGGATAAAGAGGTAAGCTTATGGCATAGATACATGATGACCTGGCGCGCATCAGCTATATCCCTTACCCTACTTTTTGAAAATATCACATCAGGATTCAATCTGTAAAATTCCGCTGTAGCCTCAACAATCATATCGAAATTGATGGCCTTACGCTCAACTTTTTTTATGGAATTTTTCATCACCTCCTGAGCCAAATTGAGATCAATTGGCACATTTAGGGTAATGGAACGCGTAAGAATGCCCATAACAATTCCTTCAAGTTCTCTGACAGAGCCTGTAGACTGTTCTGCAATAATATCAATTACTTCCGGAGGAAGACTTAAACCATTCTTAGCTGCCTTGAAAGAAAGAATCTTCTTTTTCAAAATCAGATCCGGTTTGGGCAGGCGTTCTGTAATACCCCATTTGAAGCGGTCAATAAGCCTGTCGGCAATGCCGTCAAGCTCCATAGGAGGACGATCGCAAGTAAACACCAATGCCTTGCCGTTCTGATGCAAATGATTGAAAATGGGGAAAAGCACTTTTGCTGTGCCATCCTTATGTGAAAGCTCCTGAAGATCATCAATCAGCAAAACATCCATCTGCTGAAACCAATTAAGAAAACTCGGTATCTGTTTTCTAATAGTGGCATTAGCCATTAGATTCTGGAATTGCCTCAATGTAACAAAAAGAACCTTTGCATTAGGATTACGCTCCTTAACTCTTATTCCGATTGCCTGTATGAGATGGGTTTTGCCGACACCGACATCACCATAAAGGAAGAACGGGTTAAAGTCATTTTTCCCCGGATGGTTTGCAATGTATTCAGCAATTGTGAAAGGCAGACGATTGCTCTCTCCGATACAATAATTCTCAAAAGTAAGTGATTCGTTAAGCTGCGGATTAAAATCAGGAGTCTTTTGAGACTGTCCCTCCCCCAAAGGAGAACTTGTCTGCATGGACTGTATAAGCTTATTCTTCACAACATGACTCTGCTGTGAAGAAAAAAGCTTCACTTTGGAGTCTGCATCATTTTTTATGATAGGAATCTCGTAATCCAGCTGGATTCCCGTTCCAAATACTTTTTTTAAGGTTGATGAAAGGATTGAATAAAATTCATCCTCATACTTCTCAAAAAAGAAGCTTGAGGGGAGTCCGAGAGTAAGTCTATTTCCCTCGAACTTCAGTGGCTTAGCGGGCTGAAACCAAGTCTCAGCCTTAGTCTCTCCGATATTATCCTTAATAATATCCAGACATTTTTGCCATTTTATTTTATATTCATCCTTCATAACACAAATCGCAAACTTGACTACAAAATAACGACAAATTTTTTAATTAAAAAAAAGCATTTGCTCTTGTTTTTTTACAATTTTGTATATTAATTTGTTTTTCAACTGAATAAAAAATACATTTTTTTGACAAAAAAACCGTCTATCATCAAAAGATAATAGACGGTTCCTTTTATTATGCCCCTTCCCGATTACAGGAGCTTGATGCTGATGTATCTCTTCGGATTTTTCTGAATATCGAGAATCAAGGAGTCAATGTCTGCGCTGACCCTGTTCAAGCGGTTATACAACTCAGGATCGTTATTGAGTTTGCCCAAAGTAGATGTGCTGCTATTGAGTTGACCGGAAAACTTTGCAAGATTTTCCGTTATTTCATTCACGTTCCCCATAGTCTGGTCAAGAGGAAGTTGTTTCAACTGGTAGGATAGCTTACCTAAATTCTGAGTCAAAGTATCAAGATTAGTTGCAACCTTTCCTGCTTTTGACATAATACCCGGTACTTGCTGTCCCATTACCGTCCTTAAACCTGCCGTAGTAGCAGAAATATCCGCTGTAATCCCATCCAGTCTCCTGATAGATTCTGAAAGTGCAGGATCAGCGACCAATGTGTTCAGATTAGCCAATAATGAATCCACCCTCGGAAGAATTGATCCAATTGCTGGCATAACCTGATCGGAAATAGAAGCCATCATGTCAGGAGTGGTTTCTCCCATTATTATGCTTCCTACCTCTGCAAGCTCCTTGCTTTTGCCCATCTTAATTTCCACATAGGCTCCACTAAGGAGGGAGGTTGCAATGACCGCCTTCGAATCCTTAGGCAACCTGAGAGACTTATTTAATGCCATGACTACCTCTATCTTGCCGGGATTTACATAATTAAAGTTAATCTCCCTTACCTGTCCTACTTTATAACCATCTATTGAGACAGGAGCAGACACTTCAAGTCCTGCAACATTTGAATATTGGGCTATGTAAAAATTTGCCGGTTTAAAAAGGTTTATGCCCTTCAGATATTCTATGCCGAAGAACAAGACAAGAATGGCCACTATAACTGAAAGGCCAATAATAAACTCTTTGGATAACAGTTTTTTCATAATTAGTATAAGTTTAGTGGCTCGACTTCGTGCTGGAAACTACAAATGCGTCCGGAATTTTCTTGCGCACATCCTTCAGCAAAGCTTCCATTTCTGCTTTGTCAAGACTCTCTCCGTAATAATATTTATATAGATTATTCTCTTTCAATGTGGAAATAGGAGCGAGGCCTCGAAAACGAGGATTGTTTTGTTTCAGCAAATCCGCCGATGCCAGTATTTGGATTTTATATACTGTAACAATTTTTCCTCTCTTTGCGTTGTGGGCATTTGCCTTTCTTTTGCGTTTTTCCTCAATTTTTCTTTGTTTTTCTCTTTCTTTCTGCTGTTTTCGCGCTAATTTTTCAAGTTTCTTACGCTCCTTTTCTGAAAGAGAATTCTTTTTTTCATGATTATCATCGACGTTAGAGGCTAAAATAATTCTATTCCCCCCGCGCTCACTCTCACTATGAAGAGGGATTGACGATGTTTCTACATTTCTATTAGAAGAGGTTTCCCGGGCATTATCATTACGTCGCCGACGCTTTGCAGTATGCTGCCGCTTCCCGAGAGTCGAAGCAAGATGTGTTTTCTCTATCCTTTCCGAAGGGGTTGCTATGGCTGCCGAACCGGGTTTTACAGTATTGGACTTCTCCCAGCTTTTGTGGTACGACTCTACTGCCTTAAATATTGCATTCGCAAATTCCTCCTCTCCTTTTGGCGATGTCATATACTTGGCAGAAACGGGATTGCAAATAAAATCCAATTCAATAAGAACAGCGGGCATAGAGGTAGCCCAAAGCACCCAGAATCCGGCTTGATGCACTCCCCTGTTTCCTCTTCCGATCCCTACTAATTCTTTCTGCACATCTTCAGCAAATTTCAAACTTTTTGTCAGGTTTTTCTTCTGCGCCATTTCAAAGATGATATATGATTCATCTTTATTAGGATCAAAACCCTTATATTTCTGTTCAAAATTGCTCTCAAGCTCAATTACAGAATTTTCTCTCTGAGCCACTTTCATGTTATTATCGTCTTTATGTAGGCCCAGTGCATAGACAGAACTTCCCGCAACCGACTTTCGGTTCTTATTGCTTTTGTCAACTGAATTTGTATGTATGGAAATGAACAAATCACCCTTTGCTTTATTGGCAATATCGGCTCTCTGCTGAAGAGTGAGATATGTGTCGGTGGAACGTGTCATGACCACCTTTACATCCTTCATCTTTTTCTTTATTAATTCTTCAAGCTTAAGGGCAACTCCAAGATTAATATTCTTTTCCATTGCATTATTCTCGGCTGCCCCGATATCTTTTCCACCATGTCCGGCATCAATCACAACCGTGAATTCCTTTCGCGATGCTTCAACTGCGGAAATGTTTATCGACAGTGCAAAGAGAGAGAAAACTATTATGAGTAATATATGTATCCTTTGATTCTTCATTCTAAACTAAAATTCCCACAAAGTTAATAAAAAAAATTGTTTTTCCTATATTTTATCTTTCAAGTGGAAGTTTTCTCCCCTCTGTCAATGCAAACCATATATGGGCACACGCTTCGGCGTCAGCTAATGCGTGATGGTGAGATTCAAGATCATATCCGCAAGCCTTAGCAACAGTTGGAAGTCTGTGATTCGGAAGTCTTCTTCCGAAATGTTTCCTTGATGCTGTGCAAGTGCAATAAAATCTATAATCGGGATAACGCATTTCAAAACGCGCATGAGCTGCTTTGAGACATCCTTCGTCAAACCGGCTGAAATGAGCTACCAAAGGCAATCCATCGATATATTGGGAAATTTCCGCCCATACTTCAGGAAAGGTATCTTCACAGTCAGTATCCTCTTTCGTTATTCCATGTACCCTTATATTTCCGGGACTATAGTAATTAGGCACCGGATGGATGAGTCGATAAATCTCCCTGACTACAATGCCGTTTTTAACAATTACCACTCCAACACTACACACACTGGAAGGGTTACCGTTGGCTGTTTCAAAATCTATTGCTGCAAAATTTAACATGTCAAACTCAATATATGTATTAAATACGTAAATTTTAAATAAATATTATAAGTAAATGTTTTTTGCTTCAATCTTATATTAGAGAATAGTTTTTTTCTTAATTTTGTAGTGGATAAGCAGGCGCTGGGAATTCATTAAAACTGATTTGCTGATTAAGGATCTTTGCACAATCTAATTTCCATCCTTTACTTATCTCC
This sequence comes from uncultured Porphyromonadaceae bacterium, assembly GCA_947176915.1. Lineage (GTDB taxonomy): Bacteria > Bacteroidota > Bacteroidia > Bacteroidales > Muribaculaceae > Lepagella. Next base: position 4,930 of record CAMWSM010000099.1, read on the forward strand.
TAAATTGTATAATTATGATTTCTGAACATCTCAATAATGATTTCTTTGATTTTATAGAAAAAAACTCCAAAGAGAGTATCTCTCGACTACGTCTGAAGTTTCATAACAAGAAAACATCTTTCAATATGGATTTCGCATTAATTCAGATTGAATGCAGACAAAAGACATCAAAGAAACTTGAAGATTTCCTTAAAAATCCAATGTTTATTTTTCCTACTCTTCTATCTTCAGAGCAAGCAAGCCATCAAAGCATAGCCTATTATCATGCTTCTCTTCTTGGAAAAGATAAAAATATACTGGACATGACTGCAGGATTAGGAATTGATGCCATCTCATTTGCTCGGAGAGGCGCAGATGTAACGGCTATCGAGTTAGATAAGATCAAATGCGAGGCACTTCAACATAACATAAAAGCTGAAAATATAAATAATATCTCCGTAATAAATGCAGATTCAGTTAATTGGATTAAACAATCTTCATATCTTTTTGATACAATCTTTATTGATCCCGCCCGAAGGGGAAATGACAAATCAAGATTATACAATCTCCATGACTGCTCTCCTGATGTCGTAAGTCTTCAAGATGAAATAATGAGCCACACCAAAAGACTTCTTATCAAGGCATCTCCAATGCTGGACGTATCGGAGACACTGCGGGATATAGAAAATGCATCCGCCATTCACGTTGTTTGCGTGGAAGGAGAATGTAAAGAAATTCTTATTGAAATAAACCAGGAAAATAAGCTACGTAATTTTTTTGCTGTTGACCTTAACCGTTCGGGCCATATACTTTCTCAATTAAAGTATAATGAAAATGATGGGCAACAGGAGATTGTTTATGCTCAGGATATTCATTCCTCCCATTACCTATATGAACCTAATGCTGCTGTAATGAAACTATCACCCTGGAAAGTATTAAGCTCTAAATTTCCTAATTTAAAGAAACTTGCTCCAGACTCTCATATTTTTATAAGTGCAGATCTCTATGACGATTTTCCCGGAAGGATAATGAGAATAGAAAAAGAGATAAATAAAAAAGATCGGAATTCCCTGAAGGGCATTCCGATCAATATTGTCTCAAGAAATTATCCACTTAGTGCTGATTCCCTCCGTAAGGACATTGGAGCGAAAGAGGGTCAAGACGATTTCCTCTATGCCTCTCGATTAGGCAAGAAACCGGTACTCTTGAAGTGTGCCCGGGTTCAGAAACGGTAGCCTGCCGTCAGAACGATCTGATTATTTGTCAATGATAGTTTTGACTGAGGAGATGGAAGGGCATTCGAAACCGGATCGGGAGTGAATGCGTGATATTCCGATTGCATATTCTTATATACGTATGCAATATCAGCATAGAAATGATTCCCGCGATAACCCGCACCTAAAGTAATGTAATTTGTCTCATTATCCACTCGGTAATTAGGCATCGTGCCTGAGGTCATTACATCTACCTTGTTCTCTCTCACGTCACTCTTTACGGGAGACGATACATAACTGTAGCCGGCACGCACGCTGAAGTTCTGGGTTATTCTGTATTCAGCGCCGAGACGAATCGTATTTGTTGTCTGGTAATAATTCTTTATATCATTGTTAGTCTCATAAAAATCATCATCCCAATAAATTGCCCTGGATCCGGGATAGGCAGGTGTCTCGGGAGATGACCCATAATACCACGGGTAGTCATAGCCATAATCCCAACTACTTCCTGACCCATAACTTCCTGCTTGTGAAAATTTCATTTTGTTATAGGGCGTCCATTCATAATCAAGCGAAACAATAAAGCTATTTCCAATTACACCGGCTGCCGAAGCAATGAATTTCATAGGGGTGCGGAAACACATATCATTATATGCCAGCTGACCATTATTAGTTTGTGCTCCTCCGGTCTCTGTCCCGGCATACTTATAATTGATATCCGCACCGTAAGTCTCGGTCATATTATACCAAGTTGGAGTATGGAATGCCAAACCGATACGAAATTCCTGAATTGGTTTCAGGATAACACCCAGCTGATAGTTAAAACCGCTTCCGGAAACATTATAATAGTTATGCAATGTCCAATCGGCAGTTGTGCGGATGGCTTCATTATTATTATCAGGCACATAGGCGTCTTGAAGATTTTCACCCCAATATGAATTTTGAGTATAATTGAAATTTACAATATCAAAATTCATACCCCAATATAATACGTTGGCTATATTTCCGCCAAAGGCAATATTATACTCATCAACCGATCCTGATTCCTTAACATTGAAACGTCCTAAACCGGAAGTGCCGCTACCCCACTGTCCATACCACTGAGTGTCATTCCCTTCACCGGTTGGTGTCGTAAGATAACTATCATATCCCAAAATGGTTAGCCACGGAGCGGAGACATCATTATATCCTGGATAATATGGATCATAATTATCGGTTGTCGTAACATCTTCCACATATAATGGCGTGTTGTCCGGACCACTGGAATTAGCTATTCCCGCAATATAATTACTCAAGGAGTTGCGTAATGGAATTGACCCCCCATATTGACGGTTGAATGATGCACCTTTATTATAGGTGAATCCAAAGTTTAAATTTGGAACAGTCTTGCTGGGCAAACGCAGCGTAAATACTCCTCCGATATTATTTAACAGGAATTTAGTCTGAGTCAGTGAAGTCTCGCTGATATCTGATTTGCCAAGACTTTTCTGGAAATCAAGATCAACAGTGAATCCAACATCATTGCTTCGATAAATTCCAATACCTCCCGGATTTTGGGATAATGTTGAAAGATCTCCACCGAGAGCACCAAAAGCACCCGCCATACCCATAAACCTTGCTGTTCCCTTCAGGTCAGGTTGTGAAAACCTGTATCCATCTATGGCACTCTGCGCATGGGCAACTACTCCACCGGCACAAGCCAGCGAAAGTGAGAGCATAATTTTATTCATAGAGTTTCAAATTTTCAATGTTTATCTACGACCTCCTCTTCCACCGCCGGATCTACCACCGCCGCCAGTTGATCTTCCGCCGCCGAAACTGCCGCCGGAAGAACGTCCCGGGCTATAACTGCCATTATTGCGTGAACCGGAATTATTACGATTATTGTAAGAATTTCCCGAATTCGTGTTACGGTGGCTGTTGCTCACTCCCGTCCCTCGGTTGGAATTATTGTTGTTTACTCCTGAATTACCATAATTCCGGTTAGAATTTCCTGAATTAACCACTCCTGTACCCGGTTTTCTATGACCTGTCGTACCTGTGGTGTTATATTCCCATCTTCCATTATTGTTATTCACGCCAACTCCATTCCCGGGACGCACAGAATTACTGCCGGATCCACCCATACTTGAAATAGGACGGTGATTGCCGGGACGATAACCTGAAGACGAGGGATTTCTATGTGCCATATTTCCCCCCGGACGTGTAGTGGCTGACCATCCGGGACGAGCTCCTGCCGGACGATTGCCATTCGGACGCCATGAAGCCATTGGAGGACGCGGTCCCCAGCCTCCGGGAAGATAGGCGGGACCCCAACCAAGTCCCCAGCCGGGTCCATATCCCCAGCCGGGTCCCCAGCTCCATGCAGGACCGTAACCCCAAGTCCAGGAAGGTCCCCATGACCAAGAATACCATGGATCGTAAAAGCCAATATTCCATCCCCATAATCCTACATTAAATCTCCATGATGGAGAAGTCCACCAAGAGGAATAGTACGGCCACCCCCAAGAATAACTGTATGGGGAAAATACCGGCAATCCATTGTTATCAATAACAATCTCAACGTTCCCGTAAGCATTAGCGAGAACATCCCCTAAAACATCGGCATTATCGACAACTATCGTGGGATTGTAATATTTCTGTATCTGCTGAGTATATACAAAATCCTCACCATTTTCTATATATGAGCCAATAGTATCAACCGGAGTGGTGTAGTAAGCTTCCCCTCTCCGATTATAGGTATCTACATCCATATCAGCCATGTTGGCTATGTAATTACTTTTCCGCTTCTTCTCTTTTTTTTGTTCCTGAACAGAGGTTTTAGCTTTATCAGGATTGTAGTATATATCATCGTCAAAAGCGCTTTGACCCCATACGGAGGAAGCGCCGAAAAGCAATAAAGCCGTCAGTATGAGTTGATGCTTCATAATTATTCTTAATATTTAAGAGATTATATCCATTTCAAGAGAGAAATGATTTTGTTTTGTAACATCTGTTTGACATATAAACGTCTGAAAGGTTTAAAAGGATATAAAATAACTTATTATTGTTACAAAT
>CAMWSM010000100.1 GCA_947176915.1 uncultured Porphyromonadaceae bacterium
AAAATATACATCGTCTTTGCCTGCTTGTTTTTATAGCCTTATTATCCGTAGGCTTAACAGGATGTAAATCCTCTAAAGGGACCCATAGGGGTTCCGGGAAAAAGAAGGTGCAGGTTGAATCAGTGCATGTAGGAAAAATATCAAAGGAACAATCCAAAATCGTGCAGGAGGCGAAAAGCTGGCTTGGAACTCCTTATCGCTACGGCGCTTGTGAAAAAGGGGAGGGGAGCGATTGCTCCGGGATGGTATTAAAGGTATATGAAAAGGTTACAGGAATCAAACTTCCGAGAAATTCAGCCAAGCAAGCGGAGTTTTGCAGAAAATTGAAGGTAAAAGATGTGGAAGTGGGTGATTTGGCATTTTTTGCCACCGGGAAAGATCCGGATAAAATCTCCCATGTCGGGATAATGATAAATGACAAGGAATTTATTCATGCCTCCACCAAAAAAGGGGTAGTGATTTCAGACATAACCACTCCATACTATGAAAGGACTTTCATAATGTTTGGCAGACCGGAATAGAGAAAGAGAAGGATGTATCAAGATCTTGATACATCCTTCTCTTTCTCTATTCCCTGAAAATATGGGTTGGAAAATTAAAGGATAGAAGCAAGTTTGGATTCGAGATCGGAGAGTTTTACAAGACCAACACTGCGTTCTTTCATTTCTCCATCTTTGAAGAAAAGAACAGTTGGAATGTTTCTCACGCGATACTCGCTTGCAATTTCATCATTATCGTCAATATTAAGTTTCCCGATTGTAACCTCACCGGCATATTTTTCAGCGAGTTCCTCAACTACAGGACCAAGTTTGATGCAAGGACCACACCAAGTAGCCCAGAAGTCAATGACAACAGGTTTGCCTGATTCAATAGCCTCCCGTGCAGTCTGATCTGTGAATTCAAGTGCCATATAAAAATAAAATTTTAAAGAATATATTTAGCAAATTATATGTCAGAACACTTCGGTAAAATTATTTTACCATTGTGATTTGATTTGTCAAAGCGAGGCAAAATTAGGAAAAAAATCCCGTATTTGCAACACTATGCGCATGCATCACATCGTCTCGACTTTGTATCTGATTCCCCACTCATCAAGAAGACGGATCATCTTTTTGGATATGGGAAATTTTTTTCTTGAATGAATTGTGATCATCTGTTTCGAATCCTGATCAAAGATATTGATGAAGAGATCGCCGGGTCGTTCCTCCGGAGAAAGGCTCATAAGAGAGGATAAGAAATTTTCATTGGAGAAATGGCGGTCGATAAAAATAGATATTTTGTTAGCGACATTGCCCTTAATGTTTTCAAGAAAATTTACCTCCTCCAGATTGGTCATTGTCTTAGTTGGATCATATCGGGCGGTTGTAACATTAAATTTAAGATATATCATATCACCCTCCACCACACGATTGCGGATAGATTCAAGATCACGTGAAAATATACGGAAATCATGCGACCCCGAGAAGTCTTCAAGAGTGAGGATGCCGAATTGATTCCCTGTTCGGCCGGTTTTGATAACAAAGGATGTAACCATTCCTCCTACACAAAGTTTTGCTCCTGCAATCTCTTTTTCTATATATTCCGCACAAGAGCAATTGCAGAAATATTCCAATTCCATCTGATAAGGGTCAAGGGGATGAGAGGAGAGATAGACAGTAACGAGTTTTTTCTCCTCATTGAGAAGCTTCAGGCGATCCCAGGGGATGACATTGGGAACAGGAGGACGATTTGTTTCAATAGGCTCACAATCTCCGAATAAGGATGCCTGCATTGAGTTTTTATCGTTTTGAATGGTCTGTCCGTATCTGACCAGTTGCTCCGAGAAAGAGAAATCCATTCCTGTTTTGTCCACGAAAGCTTCGCGGCGGTAGCCTAAGCTGTCGAATGCTCCTGCCATAGCGAGATTCTCTATAGAAGAGCGATTGCAGCTTGAGAGATTGACACGCTCCACAAGATCATATACATCCTTAAAGGGCCCGTTGTTCTCTCTTTCAGTGATTATGGCATTTACCGCATTAGAACCAACCCCTTTCACGGCGCCGAGTCCGAACCTAATCTCACCTTTCTTTGTAACACCGAATTTTTCAATGCTCTCATTCACATCAGGACCTTTCACCTCAATGCCCATACGAATGCACTCATCCATTATCTTCTTCAGCTTGTCGGCGGCTCCAAGGTTACGGCTGAGTACCCCTGCCATATATTCGGCGGGATAATTAGCCTTGAGATAAGCTGTCTGATAAGCCACCCACGTATAGCAGGTTGCATGACTCTTGTTGAAGGCGTAGGAGGCAAATTTTTCCCAGTCAGCCCAAATCTTTTCAAGAGTTTCAGCTTTATGACCGTTTTTCTGACCCTCCTCCATGAATTTAACCTTAAGTTTAGCCATTTTATCAATCTGCTTCTTGCCCATAGCCTTACGGAGCATATCGCTTTCCCCTCGCGTGAAATTGGCAAGAAGGCGGGAGAGGAGCATGACCTGCTCCTGATACACCGTGATTCCGTATGTCTCCTCAAGATATTTCTCCATAATGGGAATATCGTATGAGATTGGTTCCTCGCCATGCTTACGCTTGATAAAGGATGGAATATAGTCCATTGGTCCCGGGCGATAGAGGGCATTCATCGCAATCAGGTCTTCAAACTTTGAGGGCTTAAGGTCGCGCAATGAATTTTGCATTCCGGCTGATTCAAACTGGAATGTTGAGGTGGTGCGTCCATCGCAATAAAGGCGGAAGGTTGCCGGGTCGTCAAGAGGGATGGCTTCTATATCAAGATCGAAACCCCTTGTCTGCTTAATATTATCCAGCGCCTCCTTAATGATGGAGAGGGTCTTGAGTCCAAGGAAGTCCATTTTGATCAGTCCTGTCTCCTCAATAACGGAGCCTTCATACATAGTGGAGATAACTTTGGTGCCGTCAGCATCGGTTGCCATGGAGATAGGTACCCAGTCGGTGATATCGTCTCTTCCGATAATTACTCCGCAGGCATGAATGCCTGTTCCACGTACATTCCCTTCAAGCTGTCCGGCATACTTCATTACCTCTCTTACGACAGGATTAGGATTGTGAGTTTCCGCCTCAAACTCCTTGCAGTAAGTCAGACAATTCTTAAAGTTGATTTTCGGTGCCTTTCCGTTAACATCCGGGAGACGGTCAGGTACAAGTTTTGCAAGACGGTTGGACTCAGTCAGAGGAAGATCCATGACCTTTGCCACATCCTTTATTGCTGACTTAGTAGCCATGGTCTGATAGGTGATGATGTGAGCTACCTTTTCAGCGCCATATTTGTCAGTTACATACTTTAATACCTCATATCTTCCGTCGTCATCGAAGTCAACATCTATATCAGGGAGAGAGATACGGTCGGGATTTAGGAAACGTTCGAAAAGAAGATCATATTTAATAGGGTCAATCTGTGTGATGCCAAGACAGTAGGCAGCTGCAGAACCGGCTGCAGAACCACGTCCGGGACCAACACTGACTCCAAGCTCCTTCTTCGCTACATTGATGAAATCCTGCACAATAAGGAAGTAACCCGGGAAGCCCATTGTCTTCATTATATATAATTCAAATTTAAGACGTTCTTTAACATCTTCCGGAATCGGGTCGCCATATCTCTTCCTGGCTCCTTCCCATGTTAGTTTTTCAAGATAGTCTGCTTCAAATTTTATACGATAAAGCTTATCATATCCTCCAAGCCGTTTTATCTTTTTTTCACCTTCTTCACGACTGAGGATAACATTGCCGTTTTCATCTTGAGTAAACTCATTATATAGATCCTCCTCCGTAAGCCGGGAGCGATATTCCTCCTCCGTTCCGAAATCTTCCGGAATTGCGAAGTTAGGCATGATGGGCCCGTGGTCGATGGAGTAAAATTCTACTTTATCGAGGATTTCCTGAGTATTGAGAAGGGCTTCAGGAATATCTGAAAAGATAGCCTCCATTTCCTGGGGAGATTTCAGCCATTCCTGTTTGGTGTAGTGCATTCGGTCGTCCGTGAATTTTTTCTGCATGGAGACACAGATAAGTCGGTCATGGGCCTCGGCGTCATCTTCAAATGTGAAGTGGACGTCATTGGTTGCAACAACTTTTATGTTATGCTTCCGGCTCATCTCCAACAGAAATTTATTTACTCTCTGTTGTTGAGGAAAGGTCTCTCGGTTGGCGTTTTCCTTAAAGGTTTCATGGCGCTGCAATTCAAGATAATAATCGTCGCCAAACGTTTTCTTATACCATAGGATTCTCTCTTCAGCACCATCCGGATTATCATCATGGATTATCATCTGCGGCACTTCACCACCCAGACAGGCTGAACATACGATCAGTCCCTCCCTGTGCAATGCGAGCTGTTCACGATCGGTGCGTGGCTTATAGTACATACCGTCTGTCCACGCCTTGCTGACAAGTTTAATCAGGTTATGATACCCCTTTTCATTCTTGGCAAGGACAATCAGATGGAAGCCTTTGTCGGAACGATCTTTTCGATCAGACATTTTCTCTTTAGCAACATACATCTCGCAGCCGAGGATAGGCTTGAATTTTTCCTCATCAGGTTTTCCTGAATTTTTCTTATTAACATAGTTGAAAAATTCCTTGATGCCAAACATATTTCCATGATCGGTCAGAGCAATTCCTTTCATGCCGTCTGCAATAGCTTTATCGACGAGTTCGGGAATTGAGGCTTTGCCGTCCAAGAGACTGTACTGAGAATGAACGTGAAGATGAGTAAAAGGCGTCATCGTATGTTGGAAAAGTTAATTAAATGCAAATAAAAAGGGCTGTCAGGGATAAACCCAATGACAGCCCGTAAGAGGGGAGTCTTAAAGATAACGTTTAAGACTATCGTTTTATTTTTTTGTTTTTTCCATAAGATGTCTTACAGCCCCTTCCAGCTGCGCATCCTTTCCGCTTTCAAGTTCATCCTGACGATTATAGATAATTACGTCGGGATTGAGCTGATGGTTCTCAAGAATAGTTCCATCGGTAGCGACATTAGTTACCTGAGGAATACCGAAAACAAGACTCGGGTCAATCTGTGTCTCCCACCATACTGCGGTCATAGTGCCGGGAATTGGAGCACCCACCACATCACCTATGCCGAGAGTCTGATAGACAAATGGAGCACCGTGAGCGTCGCTGTAGTTTGATTCGTTGACCAGCATTACTGACGGTTTGGTCCATTGAGCGAACGGCTCATGTCCGATTTCTCTTCCACGAGGCTTGAATGTAACATATTCTTTTCCGCTAAGGAGGATAGCCAAATCATTATGTAGCCAACCGCCGCCGTTATAGCGTGTATCCACCACAATTGCATCGCAGTTTCGATACTTGCCGAGCACACGATCGTAGACTTCACGATAGCTGTCAGCATCCATACCTCTTACATGAACGTATCCGATTTTGCCACCGGAAATGCTGTCGGTTATTTTTTCATTGCGTTCAACCCAACGCTGATAAGCCATATTTGACTGTGCGCCTGCACTTATAGGCTTTACGGTGGCGGTAGTCAGACTGCCATTTCTCTTTTGGATATCAAGACTAACTTTCTTTCCTGCTTTCCCTTCCAAAAGTGGGAAATAATCAGCATCCGGTTCTATTTTTTCTCCATCAATTGCAAGAATGATATCTCCCGGCTGAATGTCTGCTTTTTTGGAAGCCAGGGGACCACGTGGAAAAATCTCCGCCACTTTCAATCCCTCTCCCTTATAGTCCTCGTCATAAAACGCACCGAGAGTGGCAGTGCTCAGATTAGGACCGTCAGAGTAGAAGCGTGCGCCTGTATGTGAGGCATTAAGCTCTCCGAGAAGTTCACTTAGAAGCGTTGCGAAATCACGGTTATTGTTTATGTAAGGAAGAAATTCCCGATAATGGGAAGTATAGTAATCCCAATCCACTCCATGCAGATTCTCATCATAGAATTTATCAGCCACTTGTTTTGCGGCATGATCAAATATGTAAGCTCTTTCCAGGGAGGGTTTTCTGTCGTAGGGCGCTTCAAATTCAACGTCCTCAACATCGGCATTCGATAGCTTCACTTTTTTAACCCCTCTTCCTGAAAGCACGAAGAGGTTTTCACCATTCTTGTCAGGGTAAAGGGAGCCATAGATGTTTTTGAGGAGCACCTTATTTTCACCTTTTTTTAAGTCAACAACATGAATGTTATAGCCTCCTTCAGTCGCCCCGGCAACATAGTAAAGCTTATCTCCTTTGGGAGCAAGAAAGTAATCGCCGAGATTTGAAGAACGATTGGTGAGCCTAACTGTGCGATAACGACGGTTGGCGAGGTCAAGAGTGTTGGAACTTTTAACCGTCTGGTCATTCTTTTTATTCTTCTTCTTATCTTTTTTATCCTTCTTGGATTTGGAATCTTTCTCCTCCTTGTCCTCTTTCTCGGCTTTCTCCGCGAGTTCCACCTCCTCTTCGGTCATATTGAAATTATCCCATGTCTCGGGGTCGAGCACCATTAACATGACATCACCCTGATTACCCCAAGAGCCTTGACTCTTCATGCCATATTTGCCGGTGGAATAAGTGACGGCTTTTCCATCCAGAGCCCATTTGGGATTATCATCGGAATGTCCGCTCTCAGTAAGATCCACCACCTGGCTCCCGTCTGCCTTTACGATTGCAATGTCCGTGTTGTTCCAACCGCCATTCCCTATATAGGAGACTACAAGCCATTCGCTGTCAGGACTCCATTGGAAGGGCACATCGCCATCTGAATAGGAATAGTTATACTTTCCATCCAGCACTGTGGTAACTTTTTTCGTATCAACATCAATCACCTTTAGTGTGGTCCTGTCTTCAAGAAATGCAACTTTCTTACCGTCAGGGGAGAACATCGGCTGCATGGCTGATGTCTCACACTTATAAAGAGGCTCTATGATGATGTCGGAAGCGTAGGCAAACTGTTTCTCCTTATCATTTTGTATTTTTGCTACGAAGAGCTGCCATATTCCATCGACATCACTGTCATAGACTAATGAACGTCCGTCGGGAGAGAAAGAAGCTGTACGTTCCTGAGCGGAAGTGTCCGTGATGCGTTTTGTGGTTTTGTATTTTGAATCTGTAACATATAGATCGCCACGCAGCACGATTGCCACTTCATTGCCTTCCGGGGAAACTGCAAGTTCGGAAGCTCCGCTCCTGACGTAGCGCTTCACACGGTCGGAATCATAATTGTCCGCTATGATAGAGACGTTGACCTTTTGAGGCTCCTGTCCGGGCACGAGAGTGTAAAGATCACCATCCCAGGAGAAGGCAAGAAGTCCGTCGTCGGAAGATGAAAGCGAGCGCACAGGATGTTTTGTGAATTTTGTAAGCTGCTTTTCTCCTCTTTTGCTTATGGCGCTCCCAAAGACATTCAATGTGCCATCCTTTTCGCTAACATAAAAGAAATTATCCGCTTTGCCCCAGACCGGTGATTGATCCGCTCCGTTGAAATTTGTCAGCTGCATGAATTTCCCGTGGCTATGCATCCAAATGTCGCCGGTGCCGGATGAGCGTTCATGTTTCCTGAGGATATCCTCATATCCTTTTCTATCCTGATAGAGCAGCACTCCGTTAGCATTTGCATCTGCTGAGACAACCGGCAAAGAGAGATAAAGCTTAGGACGTGGATTCTCTTTATTGATGTTCAGACTGTAGATCTGAGTAGAGAAGGGTGCTCTGGCTGTAGTGCGTCCGGGAAGTTGAGAGGCATTGAAAAGAAGTATTGAATCGTTCACGAATGTCAGGGGAGTTTCATTTCCGCTGTTTGTTGTGAGTCGGCGTGGCGTTCCTCCTTCGGCATTTGTAATAAAGATATCGTCGGAGCCTTCTCTTGAACTTATAAATACAATTTTCTTACCATCGCGAGTCCATACGGGCTTACCATCGTATGCTTCGTTTGAAGTGATCTGTTTGGCATCTCCTCCTGCAACAGGCACTGTAAATATGTCTCCCTTGTAAGAGAAAGCAATCTTAGAGCCATCAGGAGATATCGCAGCATCCCGAAGCCATCGTGGACTTTCTGCTGAAGCTCCCGCTGCAATTGCCGCCAAGATAAAGGTTAGAATTTGTTTTTTCATTATATTATAAAGTTGTATGTTGTTTAATTTCCGGAAGTAAAGAACTGTTGTCCGCGAATCATCCTTAACTTGCAAAATTAAAAATAAAAATAGAGAATACAAAAATAGCCGGCAAATTCTTTTTAGATTTGTCGGCTATTAAATCTGATAGAAAAGTTTAGATAAGCGTCTTGCCGTCTGAGAATGCGTTGCCTATCACTTTCCCCAATTGGATGTATTTATTGTGGATGGGATCAAAAGTAATGAGATTCATTTTGCTCACATCAGGTTTGCCGTCATCGGCAAGGAATTGTTCATCACAGAGTATGTCAATAATCTCAGCAACCAGATAACATCCGGTGGGAGATTCCTGAAGTTTCTCTTTTACCTTGCATATCATTGTCATTGGGAATACGTCAAACACGGGAGCGACGGTCTGATCTGAGGGAACTGTCTGCCATCCTGTTTTGGCAAATTTATCCGGATCCTTTTTGGCACTGACAATTCCTACGAAATCAGCCTCAGGTAGAGAATCGGCGGTTGCGAACGCCAAAGAGAAATAAGGACTGTTTTTGAGATTATCGGTAGTGGCATGAGAACCGAGTGAAATAAAAACTTCGTTGGCATCCCATTGTCCGCCCCAAGCTGCATTCATGGCATTCGGAGTGCCGTCAGGGTTAAAGGTTCCGATGATGAGAACGGGCTGGGGCAGGAGCCATGCCTTAGGTTTGAATGATAT
>CAMWSM010000101.1 GCA_947176915.1 uncultured Porphyromonadaceae bacterium
GCGGTGGAAGCCGCTTAGCCTATGAATAATTTTTTAACGAACTATTGTTATATATGTCAAAGAAGCAAAAACAAAGAAATTTGAATTGAATAAAAATAAAAACTATAAAAGATGAAAAAGAAAATTTTAAGCCTCGCACTTATAGCTATGTCACTTGTCGGTTCTTCCGCAATGGCCCAGAGTCCTTCTGAAAATAATAACTCAACAGTTGTTACTGAGAATGTAAAGCAGATGAAGGATGGAAAGAAAAAGATGAAAGGCAACCGTCAACGCAAGAATCCATACGAGGGTCTGACTCTCACAGATTCTCAGAAAGAAAAGCTTCAGCAGCTTGACAGCAAACGCCTGGAAGCGCGCAAACAGAAAGCTGAGGCTCGCAAAGCTGAAAAGCAGCGCAATGACTCAATCATGCGTGCTAACCGCAAGGCGGAGAAAATGGAATATCTTGAGGAGGTAAAAGCCATTGTAGGTCCTGAGCAATATGTGGTGTTCCTTGAAAACATGTATGTAAATCAGGATGGTGGTCAAAAGAATTTCAAGGCTATTCAGAAGGGAGATCGCGGCAATAAGCAAGGATTTGCCCACAATAAGGGAAATAAGGATAAAAAGAATAAGGATGGGAAGCATGGGAAAGATATGAAAGCCCAGAAGTTTTCCAAAGATAAAAAGCAGTCATAACATAACATTACTGTAAAGAAACGCCTTTACATAAGGCTCACTAATACGCTTCCGGCTGATGTTGTCAGCCGGAAGTTTTTTTACGTCAATCTTATTCATTAACTTTGCAAAACCATGAGCAAGACAAAACTTAAGAAATATCTCCAGACCCTCACTCAGGAACAGATCATTCAAGTGGTGATGGATCTTTATGACGCGCGGAAAGATGCAAAAGAATATCTGGAGTTTTTTATGAACCCTGATTCCGCCGCTGCTCTTGAGAAAGCCAAGAAAGATCTTTACAGGAATTATTTCACTCCTCAGGGGAGGACAAGGGCAAGAGTCAGTTCAAAAGCCGGCTCAGACATCGTGGCAGATTTCATTCGTCTCGATACGGAACCGGAGACTGTGGCTGATCTGATGCTTTATCATGTTGAGGTGATTATTTCCCGTCTCGTCTTGCGCCATCTTGTAAGGGAAACGGCATGGAACTCAGTCGTTACAAACTTCAGGAAAGCCTTGGATTATATTCTTGCTTACAATCTTAAACCGACTACGGAAAGAAGAGTGGAAAAGCTACTTGAATATTCTCATCACGCTCCTCCTTATCTTAGGGTGCCGGAAAGATTGCAGCAGGAGATGGATGAGTGCGGGTTCCAAAATTAATCAATTTTCGGATTATCTATTAAAAATGAAAGAGATAATATTAATTGGAGGAGGGGGTCATGCCCTGTCTTTGCTTGAATCCCTACCGGAGGATCTAATAGGGACAGGCTACACAGCCCTGTCTCCTTCTGAAAAAATGCCGCTACCCTGGTTAGGTGATGATGGGAAAGATGAGGCTCTTTTACATCTCCCTGCCTCCTATCATATTGCGTTTATCTACGGAGGCGCTCCGCGCCTTGAAAAAAGAAGAGCGTTGATTGAACGATTTGAGAAAGCCGGAGTAAATTTCGCCACTATTATTGCCCCGACCGCAATAGTAACTCCAAATACAAAAGTAGGTAACGGGGTAGCAATACTTGCCGGAGCAATAGTCAACAGAGCAATTCTGGAGGATCATGTTGTTGTCAACACAGGTGCAATAGTTGAACATGATTGCAAAATCGGCAAGAACACATTCATTGGTCCGGGCGCGGTTTTAGGAGGGGGAATATCAGTTGGAGAGAATGGTTTTATAGGATTAGGGGCAAGAATACGCAACGGCATATCGATCGGGAAAGATATAACTGTCGGAATGGGCTCGATTGTTACTTCCGACCTCACAATGCCTGGTCTTTATTACGGCTCACCTTTAAAATTTCATCCTTTTGAACAATGAAGCAGAACCAAACAATAATAATTGCAGAAGCGGGAGTCAATCATAACGGCTCTTTCGAACTTGCTTGCCGGCTTGTGGATGAGGCAGCAAAGGCAGGGGCGGATTATGTAAAATTTCAGACCTTTAAGACTGAGAATCTTGTTACGCATTCAGTAAGCGCAGCCGACTATCAAAAAAAGAACTGCAACGCAGACTCCCAGTTCTCAATGCTTAAACGCCTTGAACTCTCTTTCCGACAATTCGGCATGCTGGCTGATTATTGCCGCACGAAAGGGATAGGGTTCCTTTCAACGCCTTTCGATAAAGAAAGTACGGATTTCCTTGTCTCCTTAGGCGTGGATTATATGAAAGTGCCCTCCGGAGAATTGACAAATCTTCCTTACCTGCGACATATTGCCCGGACCGGGGTTCCCCCTATAATATCAACCGGAATGTCGACTCTCGCAGACGTGGAGGGCGCTCTGAATGTTTTCCTTGACGCGGGGCTTTCACGCTCTGCGATCACACTTCTCCACTGCACTACTCAATATCCCACTCCCTTCAGCGACGTGAATCTCATGGCTATGGACACACTGAGAAAGGCATTCGGCGTGTCTGTAGGTTATTCAGACCATACAGAAGGGATTGAGGTGCCGGTGGCTGCTGTTGCCCTTGGAGCAAAGGTTATTGAAAAACATTTCACCCTTGACCGAAACATGGAGGGTCCGGACCATAAAGCCTCTCTTGAACCCCGGCAGCTCGCTGCGATGGTGGCTGCAATCAGAAATATAGAGGCATCTTTAGGAACCGGCATTAAAACAGTTGCCCCATCGGAGAAAGAGAATATACAGGCTGCCAGAAAGAGCATAGTGGCTTCACGGGAAATAAAGGAAGGCGAGGCTTTCTCAGAGGAAAACCTCGCCGTAAAACGTCCTGGAACAGGTATTTCGCCAATGCTTTGGGATGAAGTGATCGGTCGAATTTCACCTGCCGATTTCAAACAAGATGACCTCATTACTATTTGATCAGAACATAAGCATTATTCCGGTAGAAAAAGACTGAAATTCAAGTGAAGAACTCTTACGTAACACTTTCATAGGGGAATATCTCGCATAAAGGCTTAAAGCATGCCAGGAAACAGCAGCAAGAGCATCAACCGTAACGGGCTTCTGCCCTATTCCATGAGTAATTATCTTATAGTCCTTATCCCCTACCCTATATTGGGTCTTGATATTGCACCCTGTATTGAAATTGACTATCGGACCTACCCACGCCCCGAACTTGCGGTGATTTCCGAACCGGAATCTATAGAGTAGAGGCAGCTGGAGACTGAATGTCTGCAACCTTGACTTCCCTTTCTCAATCTCGGGAGAAAACGGCTCTGCTGAAATCTTTCCATCTTCCTTCTCAAGATATTTTCCGCTGTCAAGAGAATAATTTCTCCAATATATTCCAAGACCCATTGACAGTGAATGAGCGCCCAGGCTCCATCTTACACCAAGAATACTCAGCCAGCTCCATTCCATACTGTGTCCCATAGAGGTTGATAGATCAGGGGAACTATCAAGAGGAGTTACCCAACCCATTCCGAGACCTGTGCTGACAAGCGACCACTTGCTTTTCCCTTTATAGCCCAGACTGAGACTGAAGTCATCCATTCGAGAACCCAGAGATGACTTTACAAAGCGATTTGCAGGATCAGGAATAACATAAGTCAAGTTGGAAATATCACTGTCTTGCCCTCTGTATGAAATCTCGACTCTCATGCCCTCTATCTCTACTACGGACACGTCTTTGACGCAACGCATCAATGTAATTGAAGAATCGTATGATTTTTTCTTTTCGGAAATTCCGGTCTTATAAAAATAGTTTTCGCCTGTCTCATCAATATCCTTTACTGAAATGTATATATAATAGGGGTTATAGGATATTGAGAGCTCTCCGGCAGATTTGGCACTGCAAAGAGTGTCGCCGGCGAACACACCATCATTCCCCTCCATTTCAAATGAGATATACGAAATTAAGAGAAGCAGAACCATACGCAATATGGAAGATTTCATTTTCATTGTTTATTTATTCTATTTTAATCTTTTATTTTACTTTAATCCTTTTCTCATGGAACTTACAAGTTTATCGACCTCCTCTTCCAGCAAATTTCCCTCCATAAAAATCAAAAGCACATTCTCACCTTTGCCAACGCCATTGTTGAGATAGTAGGCATATCTCCCCCTCTGCGCCCCCTTTTTAGTTATGGTCTTGAAAGAAAAAATGCCGTAATACAATTTTCCTCCCTTAAATCTCACATTCTTCGCGACGGCGTTTTCGGCATCTTTCATCAGAAATTGCTCAATGATTTCTCCATATTTATCTGCCGGTCCTTTAAAAGTGGCAAAAGTCAGCAGACGATTCTTAGTAAGGAATTTATTCCTTACGCCTGACATATACGTAAGGGTTACTTTCGGATCAGAAGCATACTTTGAATCAAACATCTTCTCAATAAGTAATTCATTCTGAGCGGCAGCCGTCATCCAAAGTCCTCCCAAAAATATCAATAGCAATAATATCTTTTTCATGATTTCTAAAATTAGGTCTTAAATGTCTTCGGGATTGAATTCTGATTCAATACGTTCTACCATAGTTTCAAAATCTCCCATATCCCTCATCAAATCATCCTGCGCCATTGAGAGCCCTGCATTGAATTCCTGTATATTTTCCGTCAGCAATGCCAGCACATCATCATCATCTGAAACAAATCTGCCGTTTATGTAGGCCCTGCATTCATTTCCGTATTGACGGTTATCAAATATAGAAACAATCCCCGCGCCCACAGCCATAAGGAGCAATGAGGCAGCCACACCCTGCATCAGCCTGACCACTTTTCTATGACTTAGTCCCCGAGTTTTTTTCTCCTCCCTGCTTTCTCTATAACATATTGTGCGGAAGCCCATGAGAGCCTTTGCCTCATCTACGGCAGGATGGCATATACCAGTGCGCATCAATCTGTCTCTGAGCGCCCTCTCCTCCTCATCGGAGAGGGAACATTCGAAATAACGCTCAATCTCCTTGATAAGGTCCTCCTTTTCTTTTATTTTCTCTTTCTGACTCACCGTTTCCATACACTAATAATTTATTTTACGAAACTCCTCCCGAATAGCCTTTCTCGCCCGGCTTAGTTGCTGACGCACATTAATCTGAGTCATTTCCAACCGTACCGCTATTTCGGGATAAGAATAATTTTCCACATCATGCATTATAAAAATCTGATATTGAGTAGGCTTCAGCACTTTAGATGCCATTGCAAGCAAAGAGTCATATAATTCTCTCTTCTCCCTCTCTTCCTCCTCCTCTTCCGAGTTCCGGATTGTGTCAGAGATATTTTCTACCCCCTCCACCGGATGTAAGAGATTATGCCTACGCATGGCAATAGCGGAATTTCTGACCACTGTGAACGACAGTTTAGCTGCCTCAATCTCATTTTCAAGTTCAGGATATTTGCTCCATAGTTTGCAGAAAGCATCATTCAATACGTCCTCCACCTCATCATGATTTCCGGTTATTCCGGCAGCCACTGAGCGCAGACGGTCTTTTATTCGCATGAACGTTGATGTCAATACTGCCTTTTCCACAAATAAATATTGAGTATTATCCTGTTTCTAATGATGTTTTCATTTACATAACGAACTCCTCTGAAAGTTGTGACAAAAATATTATTTTTTCCATTTGTTTATTTTTACTATTTTTGTCAGGACAAAAGACTCTTCTTATGCGAAAAATTTGTTTTGTAACGGGCACACGTGCTGACTACGGAATCATGGCTCCGCTTATGCGACGGATTGCTGATTCAGATGAGGCTGAGATTCAAGTAGTCGCTACCAATATGCACCTATCCCCGGAATACGGTATGACAGTGAACGAAATTGAGGCGGATGGTTTCAAGGTCGACCGTCGTGTAGAATCTCTTTTATCTGCCGACACCGCATCTTCTACCGTCAAATCCATGGGATTGACACAGATTGGAATGGCGGATGCTTTCGACCAGCTGCGACCGGATCTTGTGGTTATTTTGGGCGACCGTTACGAAATGCTTGCAGCCGCTTCAGCCGCTCTTATCTTCCGGATTCCGGTGGCTCATCTGCACGGAGGAGAAACCACGGAAGGAGCATACGATGATTGCATACGTCATGCCATAACCAAACTATCATATCTTCATTTTACATCTACAGAATTATACGCCCGGCGCGTAATACAGATGGGGGAAAATCCGGAGAGGGTTTTCTGGGTCGGCGCTCCCGGAGCGGAAAATATCCGCAAGGAAACTTTATTGCCCATTGAAGAGGTGGAGAAGTTCATAAATTTTGAATTGGGTAAGCGTTATATGGTGGCTACATTCCATCCCGTAACTACACAACCCGGTGAAGAGGAGAGACAGACAACTGCATTTCTAAACGCATTGTCAACAAAAATAAATGAGGGATGGAAAGTGCTCTTCACTCTCCCCAATTCCGACACGGGGGGAAGGCGTGTGGCTGAGTTGATAAGAAAGTGGGCGGAAGAAAATAAGGATAACGTCAAAGCGGTGGCATCGCTTGGACGGAGACGCTACTATTCGGTTTTGGCTCACAGTTCGGCTGCTGTCGGAAACTCTTCAAGCGGACTGATAGAAGCTCCCTCGTTCGGCATTCCTACTCTAAATGTCGGCGACCGTCAGAAAGGACGCGCGCAAGGTGAATCAGTCGTAAATTGTGAGGCAACCGAACCTTCAATAATAGCAGGTCTTGAAAAGGTGCTCTCCCAGGAGATGAAAAAAATAGCCGCTTCCTCAAAAAATCCCTACGAAAAAGAGGGAACGGTAGAAAATATAGCCGATAAATTATTACACTATCCCCTGAATGCTCAGAAGACCTTCTACGAACCGTAGGAGGTCTTCTGCTGATTCAACTATCTCTTCACAACCGTTTCTTTCGGCACCCACCAGTTTCGAATATCATCATCAAATTTTATTTCCAACATTCCTCCCTTTTCGTAAATAAATCTTCCACGGGTACCGGCATATACCACCCTTCCTCTCCCGTCGTTCAAATACTCCAGCATTGTAAGCTTATCTTCATGATTTGCAGCGTGCGCTATGTCTGCGGCATATTCATAAGCAGCCACACCCATTGTGGTTTCTACGACCTCTACCCTATCGCCACGTTCATAACTCTCTCCGCGAGTGCAGAAATATAAAATACCTAATGCAAGAATTATCAAGAGTGCATAGATATAGTTCTTTATCTCCTTATTTCTATGCTCATCATTTCTATACTCATCTTGATTTACACTGTTGTTCCAGAAGTTGTCAAATTCGTTGTCCATATCAATACTTATTAGTGAGGATGCAAATTTAACAGTACAACCGGTCAATTTATGTCGTTTTAAAATAAATTGTAGAAGGAAGTGAATGGAATTGAGAACTGATTTGGGATTTGAAGTGTTAAAATTGTAGGGCAGGCGCGTGCCGTGCCATTATAAACTTTATGAATATATGAAACATATAAAAAAAATCGTCGCTGCCGGTGCGCTGCTATGCGCCGCACTTGCCATTCCTGCTAAATCAGATGCTTGCTCAAGAGTGCTTTATCAAGGTAAGGATTCACTTTACGTAGTAGGCCGTTCACTTGACTGGAAAACCCCTATTCCTACAAATCTCTACGTTTATCCGAAAGGAATGAAAAAAGTGGGGTCAGACAAACCGGGTGCAGTAACATGGACTTCCAAGTATGGTGCCGTGTATGCAGTAGGTTATGATGGTGGTATAACTGAAGGAATGAATGAGAAAGGACTTGTAATAAACGGTCTGTTCTGCAAAGGTACTGTCTACAATAACGATTCAACTGAGAACCGTCCCCCAATGTCGCTTGCCATGTTCGTCGGGTGGCTGCTCGATATGAACGAGACAACCGACCAGGTGGTAGAAGTGTTGAAAGAACATAACTTCTCAATCGGAGGAGGCACTTTTGATAACGGCACTGTCTCAGCCCTGCATTGGGGAGTTACTGATGCTACAGGCAAAAGTGTAATCTTTGAATTTGACAACGGGAAGATCAATATCTACGACATGGGTGATATTCGTGCCATGACAAACGATCCCAACTGGCCCTCAATGAAGGCTATAATTGCATACTGGGATAAAATAGGCGGCAAAAATATGCTTCCCGGAACTGTGTCAAGTCCCGATCGATGCGTACGCGCCAACTATTTCGCACATCATGTAGAGGAAACTGCCGATCCAAGTCTTGCAGTGTCAATCACTAAGAGCATCATGGGATACGTCTCCGTTCCTTACACTTACCTCATTCAGGGAGAACCCAACGTTTCCTCAACTCAATGGCGTTCATACGCAGATTTGAAAAACCGTCGCTACTATTTTGATATAGTAACGAATCCCGGTTACTACTATATCGACCTCAACAAGTGCAATCTTAAAAAAGGCGCACCTGTAATGAAGCTCGACACATCGAAGGAAACTCAGATAATTGGTGAAGCAAACCACGCCCTTTACAAATCCGCCCCCTTCACCCCGATGTATTAAAAAACAAACCTAAATAATGAAAGGGTGTTGCATAACCTTAATTATGCAACACCCTTTCAACTTATATGAAGATGAGTAAGCATTAACTCAACTACACCTTGCGATAAGTTGAAGTATATAATATAGTAA
>CAMWSM010000102.1 GCA_947176915.1 uncultured Porphyromonadaceae bacterium
TGCATCGAGTTTTTCATGGTATTAGATTTTAAGGTTAACACAAGATTGGTTGTCGGGATGACAATCAATTTTTTTATGCGCAAAAATCTCGGGCTTTCTTAAAGATTTCTCTTTATTGAAAGCCCGAGATTTTATCAGTTTGTAAGACTAAATTTTTATCCGTCTCTGAGAAAGAGATTCTTATTTATTTACCCGGAAAAGATCAGAAAATATTTTGTCGGTCGCCCCTATCTTCTCCCGGATATACTCCCCTGCCCAACGGCCACGTTTCTCTCTTTCGGCTTTATCATAGAGCAAACGGTCGGCATTGCGTGAGAAACTCTCTGCTCCGCTCACCTCTATGCCCCCTCCAAGAGTCTTCATCTCTTGTGCTTCGATAAATTTCTTGTTCTCCGGACCAAACATCACCGGTATGCCATAAACGGCTGCCTCATTAATATTGTGGATGCTCACTCCGAATCCACCTCCGACGTATGCTACATCGGCATAATAGTATGCGCTTGAAAGGAGTCCGAAACAATCCATCACCAATATTCTCTTTCCCTCCCCGGCAGAAGGATCACCCTTCAATTCGCTCATGAGAACAACCTCTTCAGGAAACAGCTTTTTCAGTTTATCAAGCCTTTCTTCATCAAACTCATGAGGAGCAATCACCGCTTTAACCTCTTTGTGAGTGCGAAGCCAGTCTGCATAAACCATCTCATCGGTCTCCCAACTGCTGCCGAACATCATCACCAACGGAGGGCGGTTCTCATCACCCTTTCGTCCTGCAAAGGCATCCAATTCAGGAATGTCCTTGCGGGCAGCCATGATGTCGGTTACTCTGTCAAAACGGGTATCTCCCGCCACCTCGACATTTCTCACATTAATGCTCTCCAGCAACTGACGGCTTCCTTCATCCTGAACGTATATTCGGGTGTACCACCGCAACCAATGTCCATACCAGGCGGAACGTTTCTTAAAGAAAAACTGATCCTGGCGAAATACAGCGCTTATAAGATAAACCGGTATTTGCCTGCGCCATAATTCATGGAGATAATTGCGCCAAAATTCATATTTTACAAAAACGGCAATTTCCGGATTTACCTTATAAAGGAATTTCTTCACTCTGCGGGGGGTGTCAAAAGGGAGATAGCACACACAGTCGGCACCTGCGTAATTCTTTCTTACCTCATAGCCTGAAGGGGAGAAGAAAGTGAGAAGCACTTTCAATTCCGGACGCTCCCTTTTTATCTTCTCTATAAGGGGTCGACCTTGCTCAAATTCACCCAATGAGGCAGCGTGTACCCAAACATATCGGTCAGTTGGAGAAACCGCTTCGTCAAGGCGCTTCCAAATCTCCCCCTGACCTTCATCAAGCTTACGTGCCTTCGGGTTTTTCAGGGCAGCCACCTTCACGCCACATCTATAGGCGGAAATGCCGGCTGAATAAAGCGGCATCTCCACCATCTGGCGTATACCCTCTGCCAAAAAAACTCTGACCTCCTTTAGCTTCGGGATTCTCATTTCTCAGGCACAGGTATTTCCTTAATTGCTCTTCTTATGCGCGCTATCACCTCATCCTTAGGCATCAGTTCCGTAATGTCGAACATGTGAGGTCCGCGACACGCACCGACTACTGCAAGACGGAATGCATTCATGACGTTTCCGAGATGATAGCCTTTTTCAGCGATCCAGTCAAGCACAATTTTTTCCGCATTGGCTGAAGTCATATCGTCAATTCCCTCAAGCACTCCGATGAGTTCCTCCATAATGCGGGGGGTGTCGGCGCTCCAACGTTTTCTGACATCCTTCTCGGCATACGTCTGAGGAGCTACAAAGAAGAAATCGCCCTGCGTCCAAAGATCGGGTATGAGCTCCGCCCTACCCTTCACCATCCCCACTGCCTTAGCGACATAAGCAGGATCTGCATCGGTTATGCCATGCTCTTCAAGCACAGGCATGAAGAGAACTGCCAATCTATCATCATCAAGACGAGACAGATATTCATGATTGAACCATATTCCTTTCTTATAATCGAACTTGGCGCCACTCTTTGAGCAGTGTTCAAATGAGAATTTACGTATCAACTCATCCATATCCATCATCTCACTGTCATCACCGGGATTCCAGCCGAGAAGAGCAAGGAAATTGACCACAGCCTCAGGCAAGTAACCCTTCTCACGATAGCCTGATGAAATCTCACCGCTCGAAGGATCTTTCCATTCCAGGAGGAAGACAGGGAAGCCAAGCTTGTCGCCGTCTCTCTTGGAGAGTTTTCCATTGCCGACAGGCTTGAGCAACAAAGGGAGATGGACAAACTGCGGCATCGTATCCTCCCATCCGAATGCCTTATAAAGAAGGACATGCAAAGGTGCGGAAGGAAGCCATTCCTCGCCGCGAATTACGTGAGAAACCTCCATCAGATGATCGTCTACTATATTGGCGAGATGATAGGTGGGGAGATTGTCAGCACTCTTATAGAGCACCTTATCATCAAGAATATTGCTGTTGACAGTAACTTTGCCTCTAATCAGGTCGTCAACCACTACCTCCTGATCCGGTTCGACTTTAAAACGCACCACATATTGAGTGCCGTCAGCTATAAGACGATCCACCTCATCTTTCGGCATCGTGAGGGAATTTCTCATCTCTCCACGTGTGTGGGCGTCATATTGGAAATTCGGTATTCTCTGCCTTGCCTCCTCAAGTTCTTCGGGAGTGTCGAAAGCAATGTAGGCTTTCCCGGAGTCAAGAAGACGATCCACATATTCTCTGTATATCTCCTTGCGCTCACTCTGCTTGTAAGGACCGTGGGCTCCCCCTTCTCTGACACCTTCATCAAACGATATACCCAGCCAATGCAGGGCATCATTAATATAGTCTTCTGCGCCGGGCACGAAACGGCGACTGTCAGTATCCTCTATACGGAGGATCATATCGCCCCCATGCTGGCGTGCAAAAAGATAATTGAAGAGAGCTGTACGCACACCGCCAATATGGAGAGGACCCGTCGGCGACGGGGCAAATCTTACTCTTACCTTACGATTCATATTGTTGTTTCCTATTTATTTCTTTAATTATTAAACTTATATTTTCCTGTCCACGGAGCCACAAGTTCCTTCCTTGCAAAACGATTCAGAAGAGGGAGATCATCCGGACTGATATAGTCTTCCACCGTTAGTCTTGCCGTAAGATCATCAGTCAGGGGAGACAATGAATATGCCACAGTAGGGAACGGAACAGCCTCCCTTATCTCCTCCATAACCGTGGAGCTTCCCTTTGGGATCGCAAAGAACTGCGACAAAACGGGAGCACTGAAAAATCTATTCTTCTTCATCGGCACCAAGGAGGCATCATAAAAATCAATTTCACTATCCTTAGCCTGAACGGAATCTCCGACAGTGAACACACAAGCCACTATCTCCCCTTTCTTATAGGGGAGAATCTTGAGTTCCACAGTGCTCACATTCGAAACCTTCACCCTGACGTAATTCTTCGTAAACTCTTCAAGATTTGCCACTCCACCGGAGGCTGTACGCACAAAATGCACGCTGTCGGCATCCCAATAATCCGCAAGGTCAAGACGCGCCGTCTTTGATATTGATTCCAAGCCGGGAGTATTGAGATTTGCAAACACCTCGCGTAAATTCAAAGTCTCCTTTCCCCCCTTCTCTTTTGTAGATTTTGCAGAGAGGGTGAGAAACGGGAAAAGGGCGACGATAAAAATCGCCACCCAAGCATTATAATTTTTCATTAAGCACACTCTTTCTCTATATCGATACAGTCTATTTCTTATAGAAAACTTCATAATTTCCATTATAATCCGGCTTCTTGTCCCTCTTTCCTTTCTTATCTTTCTTCTCTTTCCTATCCTTTTTATCAGCTTTCTCTTTCTTTGACTTCCCACCCTTGGCCGCCACAGCTTTTTCGCTCTTTCCGCGTCCTTTGGCTCTGCGGTCGCGGGCATCACGGGCGTAATCTCGTTCGGTTGCTATTTCCGGACGAATGGTTGTGCCAAAGAAATCGGCATTTTTCAAGGCATCGATGACCCTATGGGCATCCCCTTTCTTAACATCAAAGAGAGTATAGTCAGGCATAAGGTCAATTCTGCCTATATCCGGCTTATTGCCAACTACATTACGATTTATAAGCTCCATCAAGTTTCCGGGGAAGAATCCTTGCGCTTTACCGACGTTCACCATCAGGCGCTCAAATCCATCCTCAGCCTTGCGGCGATCCTTATCGCGGTCCTTGTCTCTCCCTTTCCCCTCTCTCCTGCCGTCTCTGCCATCCTTCGCAGAGGCATTGAGATCGATATCCGGCATATTCTGATAATAGGCGAGCAATCTGTTAAATTCGAGAGAGAGAACTCTTTTAAGAAGATCCTCTTCCGAAAGCCATTCCAGTTTCTTACGCACTCCAGGAAGATATTTGTCTATCTCCTGCTCATTCACCTGAACTCTCTCCAGACGGTCGGCAAGATTATAGAGCTGCTTCTCTATGATATGATCGGGAGTCGGAACCTTGCGATATTCAAACTCCTTGCCGATTTTCTTCTCTATCTCCTTCAGCTTGCCTTTTTCGCGTGAATGGATAATGGCAACGGAAACACCCGTCTTATTGGCACGTCCCGTACGACCGGAACGGTGGGTATATACTGCCACGTCGTCAGGAAGTCCGAAATTGATTACATGGGTCAGATCATCTACGTCAAGACCACGCGCTGCCACATCTGTCGCCACCAAAAGCTGGGTTACGTGATCGCGGAATTTCTTCATTGCCAAATCACGCTGAGCCTGCGAAAGATCACCATGCAGACAATCGGCATTATAGCCATCGTTGATAAGCTTATCGGCAATCTCCTGAGTCTCTTTCCTCGTGCGGCAGAAGATTATGCCGTATATATCCGGATTATTGTCAGCAATACGCTTCAAGGCAAGATATTTGTCGTGGGCCTTAACCATATAATAGATATGGCGCACATTCTTTGATCCTTCATTTTTATTGCCGGCAACAAATTCCACAGGATCGTGCATAAATTCACGGGAAATGCCGGCTATCTCTTTTGGCATTGTGGCAGAGAACATCAGCATTTTCCGATTTTCGGGCACATGGGATAGAATCTGCTTTATGTCGTCGAGGAAACCCATATTGAGCATCTCGTCGGCTTCGTCGAGGATTACTGTGTGGACATCAGCCAACTTCACCTCACCACGTTTGATAAGGTCGATGAGTCGTCCCGGAGTAGCCACAATAACCTGCACGCCATTACGCAATGAGCGGATCTGGCTGTCAATGCTTGAACCGCCATAGACAGGAAGAATCTTAAGATCAGGAATATATTTCGAGAAATCGGCAAGGTCGCCCGCAATCTGAAGACACAGCTCACGAGTGGGGGCTATAATAAGAGCCTGAGGGACACGCTTCGCTACATCTATTCTCTGAAGCACGGGGAGTCCGAAAGCGGCTGTCTTTCCCGTTCCGGTCTGAGCCAGGCCTACAACATCTCCATCCTTTTCGAGAAGATGAGGAATCACCATCTCCTGAATGGGCATCGGCTGTTCAAATCCTAATTCCTCAATTGCCTTCAGCAATCGAGGTTCAACACCAAGATCCTCAAAAGATCCTGAAACTTTATTTTCGTCCATAACGGTAATAATAATTTTGGGTTTATACATCAGGAGAGACACCGTATAAAGGTCTCTCCGATATATATAACGCAATTACTCGTCAAATTCCCTATTTCAATAGAGGTTTTTCCTCTTTATGGCGCTATTTCGGCAGCAAATTTACAAAAATTTAGATAATAATACAAAATAAAACTAAGTGTCGGAAATTAGTTTATACTGAGGGGGCAGGATAATATATTTTTTATGTTATGATTGGAATGTTAGGATTTTTTTTAATTTACGTATATCATTACTGAGTGGTGTGTAAAGCTTACCTATAAGATACCGTTTTAACAAAATAGTTCGGAATGTGAACCGAGACGAACAAGACTGATAACGTCACTGTCAGGATCAAACCATATCAAAAGAAAATCCCCTTCGATATGACATTCCATGTGTCCTGCATAGTTACCGGTCAGCGGATGCGGACGATTCTCTTTCGGAATAGGTTTCTCCTGATGTAGCAGTTCAAGAATATCAAACAATTTCTTCAGTTTTCTCGGATTGTTGCGAAATCGTTTGTAGTCTTTTTTATATTGCGATGTTGGTTTGAGTTTCTTCATAGACCCATTGATTTTTCCATAGCCTCAATAGACGACATATCAAGAGGTGGCTCGTCATTCAGCGCGCCACTCTCAGCCTCCTTCATAGCGGCAAGCGTTATGGCATTGGGCTCACGATAGGCTGCATCAAGCAGCAACGTCTCTACATAGTTGTTCAGACTACGGTTCTGCCTTTTAGCAAGTTGTTTGAGTCTTTCAATCAGTTCTACTGAAAGACGAAAACTCTGATTCTTCTTTAATATTATCTCCATATCCATATTATTTTATATCGCAAAGTTAATTTAAATGTATTATAAAAACAATACTTCTACAATATAATGTTCTATAATAAAAGACAGCGGACTGTAACGCTAAAATAATAACCTCTGTCAAGGATTGCAAGAAGAGCCCAAAGCATATCCTGATGATAGCGCCGGCTTCCTTTTTTAATAAATGACTAATGAGGGTGAGAGGAGAGGATTTGTTATTCTCAATGTTTTTTCTTAACTTCGTAGGGTAAAAAAATGTAGACATCATGAAAAAATTATTTCTATCAGCAGCTTTCCTTCTCGCTTTTATCCCTCGGGAAGCGGAGGCATGCACCAATCTCATCGCCGGTCCGAAAGCCACAACGGACGGCTCGGTTTTTGTAACATACGCCGCAGACTCACACGGACTCTATGGCATGCTCACCAACACACCAGCCGCCAAACATGCCCCGGGAGAGATGAGAAAGGTGATTGAATGGGATACCAATAAACCTCTCGGAGAGATTCCTCAGCCTGCCGAAACATATAATGTAGTCGGGAATATAAATGAGCATCAGGTGGCTATCGGAGAAAGCACTTGGGGAGGAAGAGAGGAACTTGTTGACACCACCGGCAACTCCATTATCGACTACGGCTCTCTGATCCAGATTGCTCTCGAACGCTCTAAAACAGCACGCGAGGCAATCAAGGTAATGACTGATTTAGTGGATAAATACGGATACGCAAGCAGCGGAGAATCTTTCTCTATTGCGGATAAGAATGAGGTTTGGGTAATGGAGATGATAGGGAAAGGCTCTGAGAAGGGGGCGGTATGGATAGCCGTGCGCATTCCTGACGATGCCATCTCGGGTCATGCCAACGAACCACGCATCCGTAAAGTGAATTTAAAGGATAAAAATAATGTGATGTATAGTAAAGACCTCATCTCATTTGCAAGAAAGAGAGGATATTTCAACGGCAAAGATGAGGACTTCTCATTCGCTGATGTCTTTGCAGAACACGATGCGGGCACCCGAAGAGGATGTGATGCGCGTGTATGGAGTTTCTTCCGCCGTTTCAACAAGGATGCGGATAAATATTATGACTGGTGTGCCAATAAGAGCGACGAGCCTATGCCCCTCTATGTGATACCTGACAGGAAACTGTCGCTCCAGGATATGCAGGATAGCATGCGTGATCATTTCGAGGGAACTCCCTTTGACATGACTCAGGATGTTGGCGCAGGTCCGAATCATGTCCCCTATCGCTGGCGTCCGATGGAATTTAAAGTAGACGGGAAGACTTATTGCAACGAACGGGCTATTGCCACTCAGCAGACCGGCTGGAGTTTTGTGAGCCAAAGCCGCGCAGATATGCCTGACCCCGTAGGGGGTGTGCTTTGGTTCGGAACTGACGACTGCAACACCACGGTATATATGCCCTTCTACTGCTCCATGACAGAGGTGCCTTCACAACTCGCTCCCGGCGACATAAATAATTTCTCGTTTGATTCAAATTTCTGGATGAACAATTGGGTGGCTAATCAAGCCTATAATCGCTACGACCTTATGATTCCTGACATACGAAAGGTGCAGACCGGTCTTGAGAATAAATTCCGCGACTCCCGAAAAGAGCGTGAAAAGGAATTGGTGATGCTTGCTAACAACGGGAATAAGGATAAACTCGTAGATTACGTCAATATCGAAGGTAAGGAGATTGCCAAGGAAGCCACTGACGCTTATCGCGAGCTCGCTCAATATCTTTTCGTAAAATTCATGGACGGGAATATGAAGAAGACTGATAAGGATGGTAAGTTCATTATGACCGAATATGGGATTCCCGCCTCTCCGACATTCCCCGGATATGACCAAAAATATTATGAAAATATTGTCAAGGAGACGGGAGAGCATTTTTTAATTGAAAATTGAAAATCTTCAAAAATTGAAAATTGAAAGTTGAAAATTATGATTCCTGAATAATGGAAAAAATAAAAAGAGAATGTATCTTCAAATATTTTGATACATTCTCTTTTTTCGTAATGCTTGGGAGGGGATTGCTCCGCAATCCC
>CAMWSM010000103.1 GCA_947176915.1 uncultured Porphyromonadaceae bacterium
CTTGAGATGAGTTTATTTGCAATTATCGAAAATAGGTTATCTTATCCTCGGAGGATAGTATGTAGTTAATGTATTTTATTGTGCGGACATCATGGTAGTATGGTGATTATTCAATAGCTTACAGGAATGTTCAGTACGCTTGAGGACAAGATAATTTCGATAAGTAAGTGTTGGAAATAAGTTTATACTAAGATTTTAAGGATGATATTAGTAAGAATTTCGATTCATTACGATGAAGTTATGAGATTCCATAATGACGGATAAATGAATTGAAAGATTGCTATAGCATACCAAAGATTTATATAAACTAATTTTCAACACTTTCTTATTTTCTTATTAATCCAATTTCTAATCTTAAGCTATACTATAATGAATATATGGAAAGAACTATTATCCTTATTTGGATGGAAAGTTAATATAACCGTCCCTGTTAGAAATAAATGTGTGA
The DNA here is from genome assembly GCA_947176915.1 of uncultured Porphyromonadaceae bacterium. Taxonomy (GTDB): domain Bacteria; phylum Bacteroidota; class Bacteroidia; order Bacteroidales; family Muribaculaceae; genus Lepagella. The sequence continues at coordinate 449 of CAMWSM010000103.1, forward strand.
TATGTGTGGCGCCTCATACATCTAATTGGGATTTTCTTCTCGGATTATTTGCTTATCGCTCTTTAGGGAGGAAAGCTAATTTCCTTATGAAGGAATTTTGGTTTTTTTTCCCATTAAAGTATATCTTATATGCTTTGGGAGGGATTCCTGTATCAAGAAAGAAAGCGGGTAAAACTTCCTTAACAGAGAAAGTTATTAAGCTTTTTGAAGCAAAGCCATATCTAAATCTGGCAGTTACTCCGGAAGGAACAAGAAGTTACACAGAAAAATGGAAGACCGGTTTCCTCTATATTGCATACGGAGCACACGTTCCTATTCAACTTGGAGTCATCGATTATTCAAAAAAGGAGATTGCGATTAATGAAGAATACAATCCGAGCGGGGATATTGATAAAGATATGAAACATATAAGAGATTTTTATGATTCCTTTAAAGAGGCAGCATTATATCCGGAGAAATTTGCTACAACAAGATAAAAATATAATTGAACCAATTTTGAATTATGGATAGTAGTAATCTGAAAGTATGTTTAGCCCCCTTGAACATTTTATGGGGGGATAAGAGCGTAAATTTAGACAGATTAAATCATTTAACGGATGAGATGCATCCTGCAACTGATTTACTTATTCTGCCTGAAGCTTTCTCTACAGGTTATCCTACCGGCATGACTCTTGGTGAGGTGCAGGAAATAGCTGAAGATATCAATGGAGCTACAGTTGAGCTTCTTAAAAGGCTTGCAGCCCGGCATAACATAGCAATTGTATGTTCGTTGATCATTAAGGAGAATGAGAAACTGTATAATAGGATATTATTTCTCGAACCGTCAGGAGAAATTTTTTTTGCGGATAAAGCTCATCTGTTCAGAATGGGAGGAGAAAATGAAGTATTGGAAAAAGGTTCCAAAAGGCTTACTCTAAGATTCAGAGGGTGGAATATCTCCATAATAGTATGCTACGATCTTCGTTTCCCTGTGTGGTGTAGAAATAAAAATAATGAATATGATCTCTTAGTTGTTGTGGCAAATTGGCCCAAGGTTAGAACTTTTGTTTGGGAAACTCTTTTAGCTGCACGTGCAATAGAAAATCTTTCTTATGTGTGCGGAGTCAATTGTAAAGGTTTTGATTTTTCAGAAAATGAGTATAATGGATGTTCTTTAGCACTTGATTTTAAAGGAAAGGAAATTTCTGTTGAAGTAAAGAATTCTGATTTACAATATGCAGTCTTAAATAAGGATAGTCTGCTAAAATTCAGAGATAAATTTCCAGTATGGATGGATGCGGATAAATTTAGAATCTTACATGAATAGGAAATAATTATTCAACATTTAAACTGCACTCAATAGGGTTATTCTTTAACTCTCTTGAGTGCAGTTATGTTATATGACTTTTAAACTTTATATTATCTCCAGGGAAAATCCGGAGGAAGTGGCTTATTTTTTACGGCTAATCTCACGTTGCCGGCAAACTCTCTGACCATTTTTTTAACCGGTCCGGCTTCCATTCCTAACACTTTATACAACAATCCTGCTTCTCCGGGAAGTTTTGTTATCCCGGCAGCCAATCCTTTGTCATAATCAAGAAAAACAGGAGTCTCATTATAAATTATATCTGCCTTATCGGGCGGTGTCATAACAATTACGTTTGCAAAGACATCAAATTTATTCATGATCCCAAGATTTCTTGGATTTTCAACTTTAGGATCAATTACAAATTTTTCCCTGAATAATTGTTCTCCGTCCGGTCGTTCACCATGACTGCATACTGAAAGTATATCATATTCAAATAATTCACCATCCTTATAATATTTTCTCCCTCCCATAAAAATCTCAGAATATACTACCGTGGCTGTTTTATCAACGCAAAGTCGAGTGTCTGAGATAAATCGAGTATGCTTACAAGGAATTATGGGTTCAGGAATGAATTCAAGATAGGCGTTTTCCTCAAGAATAATATTTTGAATCATTCCTGAATAGTTATATTTCATTTCAGCAAGTTTTGTAGCAGCCCCGGTTGCCACGTGAGCAAAAGCATCTTTTTTTACTGTTATATCCTGTCTATATCTATCGCCATCTACATTCGGACCTCCCGATGAAAGAATATAGACACAAGGCATTTCGGGCATTCCCTCATCGAAATACAATTCTTGTTGGACAATTAAGGGGTGTCTTCTGTCGAGATCGCGTAAGATACTTTTGCCATCTTTATCTAATTCAAAGCCCATTCTTAAATAGCCATGTTTTCCGGGAGCTCCCACATACATAGCTTTTGGCTCGTTTAAATAACGAGACATCTCTCTGGCTGTTGAAAAATCAACCTCCGGAGCAGAAATCATCTCTTTTTTTTGTTCGATCATGAACTCAGAAATTTATTTGCTTTCCGCTTTATCAAACAAAGCCATTTTGAATATAAGGTTCACAAGTTCGTCAATCCCCTCTCCAGTCATGCAGTTGGTAAATACAAAAGGTTTGCCAGGGCGCATTAATTTCGAATCGTGATCCATTACATTTAAATCGGCATGCACGTATGGGGCTAAATCGGTTTTATTAATCACCAATATATCACTCTGTGATATACCGGGTCCATCCTTACGCGGAATCTTATCACCGGCTGCTACATCTATTACATAAATAAAGAAATCAACTAAGGCTGGTGAGAAAGTAAGCGTTAAATTGTCTCCACCGCTTTCAATTAATACAATATCTGTATCGGGAAATTTTTCTTCCATTTCCTCGACTGCCGCTATGTTCATAGAGGGATCCTCCCTTACTGCAGTATGAGGGCACGCTCCGGTTTCCACGCCTATAATCTTGTCTTCCAGTAGAATACCTTTTAAGGTTTTCCTTACATGTTTAGCGTCTTCTGTAGTAACAATATCGTTTGTTATTATCAAAACCTTTTGTCCGAGTTCAAGGAGTCTTGGGGTGATTGCTTCGATTAATGCAGTCTTTCCAGAGCCTACTGGACCCCCTACCCCAATTCTACAAGTATTTGACATAATTTATTCCTATAATTTTAATTTATCAATTGGAACTTAATTCATAAACATTCGCATATTACCCTTTTCATGTATAGAGGCGAGTATGTCAAGTTCGGGATAAAATGCGTTCATATCTTCTGCTTTCATCTGAGAAGCCTCTTCATACATACCTTCAATTTCTCCTGATAGTTTTTCAAGTATTAACTGGGTATCATAATGAGAAACCTTCACACAACGAAGAGCTGCACTCAACACCATATTTATTACGCCATACTGATGGCTGCAAAATAATGATTTTTCATCTATTGAAGCAGCCACAAATATTAAAGCCTGGGCTACAGGGTATGTCCCGGGAGTTTTCCCTGTACGAATATCCGCCAACCAAGCACTAATTATCTCATTATCATACAGCTTAGAGCCTAATTCTGCCAGCTTTTTGCCCATTCGGGTTGTCATTAATCTTGCCTCAGTATTCATTTTGAACATCATGAGATACTTATCCATTTTAAGGATATTCTCATAATCTCCGAGGAGTGCAGCCCTATGAGTCAATATTGCAGCAACTCCATCACTAAAGGCGGCTTGATGTGACTGAGAACGAGCAAAGGCTTCCAACGAAGATGCGTCCTTTACAACACCCTCGAAAGATGCTGTCTCTAATCCGTTAGAGAATGAAAATGTACCAACAGGAAAAGCAGAATCCGTAAATTGCAGCAGCTGCATCACTGCTTTAAAATTAAATAATTCTCCCATTTCTATAATAGAGTAGAGTGATTCTTCCTCTGGTATTTAGTGATGGTGATGAGTGCCGTCTGAATGATGATGGTGATGATCGTGAGAATGACTTTCATGACCTGCTCCGCCAAAAAGTCTTCTGATTTCATGAGGAGCAAGATATGGTAACACTTCCAAGCCCTTCTCAAACTCAAATTTTATTCCCTCAATATGATGAGTTTCCATTACTGAGAGCATTACCTTCTTGTCAACAGTTAGTGGAACATACACTTTTGTGCCTTTGACAACTGCGGGCCAATGTTGATTTCCTATTGCATGACCTAACTCAACTGCAATTCTGATAATGTTGGCAGGATCGCTATCCACTAAACCGGACATATCGATAACAAGCACCGGACTTAATTCTATTTTTAAGACCACTGCCTTTTTTTCTTCCGGAGAATACTCTATTATATCGCCGTCTATTATTTGTGAATGACGAGCAAGAGCAATTGGATATTCGTTTCCGCTCACTCCTTTACCCAAGAATCTGGATTTCTGAGCAGTCCATTGGTCAAGAAAAATATAATCAATTTCAACGTCCGAGAGCTTTTCAGCCCACTCCTCAGATTGATTCATATTTCCTATTACTTGACTATATATTTTCATTTTTCATTTACTTTTTAGACAAATCAAGGCAGAGGGAATCTTTTGGGGTTCCCCCTGCCTTTATATGAATGTTTACAAGTATGATTAGCTGAACCAGTAAAGCTGTGCTAATGGAAGTTCTTTTGCGGGAGCTACGTATGCTCTATAACCATCTACTGTAACATCGAAGGTTTCTGGATTTACTTCAATGTGTGGAGTAGCAGTATTCCTTACCATATCTGCTTTTGAGAGTTGACGTACGCCGTGAACAGGATAAATAATGGATTCGAGTCCTAATTTTTCCTTAATACCGCTTTCATAAGCCGCTTTCGAAACGAATGACATTCTTGTATTCTGAAGAGCTTGTCCGGTTGCGCCATACATGGGACGCATGATCTTTGGTTGTGGAGTTACTAATGATGAATTAGGATCTCCCATGTTTGCCCAGTTTATCAGACCGCCTTTTATTACAAGCTGAGGTTTGGTCCCAAAGAATGCAGGCTCCCAAAGTACTAAGTCAGCCATTTTCCCAACTGCAATTGACCCCAGCACATCGCTGATGCCGTAACATATTGCAGGATTCAATGTGATTTGAGCAAGATATCTAAGCACTCGGAAATTATCATTTCCCTCTGCATCTTCTTTGAGTTTTCCTCGAGCCTGTTTCATATAAGAAGCCATCTGGAAAGTTCTCATAAAGGATTCTCCCACACGACCCATTGCCTGAGAATCGGAAGATACCATTGAAATAATGCCGAGATCATGGAAAACATTCTCTGCTGATTGTGTTTCAGGGCGTACACGACTCTCTGCAAAGGCTACGTCGGAAGGAATTTTAGGATTTAGATTATGGCATACCATAATCATATCGAAAAGCTCTGCTTGAGAGTTAATTCCGAAAGGAAGCGTAGGATTGGTTGAAGATGGAAGAACATTTGCCATGGATGCTACCTTCAACAGGTCAGGAGCATGTCCGCCACCGGCGCCTTCTGTATGGTATGTGTGTATTGTTCTTCCATCAATAGCAGCAATCGTATCCTCTACGTAGCCACTTTCGTTCAAAGTATCTGTATGGATCGCAACCTGTACGTCAAAGTTATCAGCGATTTCCATACAACTGCGGATGGCTGCCGGAGTAGAACCCCAGTCTTCATGAATCTTAAAGCCACATGCTCCACTTTCTACCTGGTTCTTAAGAATCTCTTTCCCTGAACAGTTACCCTTGGCAAGGAACCCAACGTTAATTGGAAGTCCTTCAGCTGCCTTCAGCATTTCGTGCATGTTCCAGCGGCCTGAGGTAATGGTTGTGCCATTTGTACCATCCGTAGGACCAACACCACCGCCTATAAGGGTTGTGATACCATTAGAAAGACAGTTCACTGCCTGTTGCGGTGAACAAAAATGCACGTGCCCGTCTATTCCGGCAGCTGTCAGAATCATGTGCTCGCCTGAAATAGCATCCGTGGAAGGACCTGTAACCAATGTAGGAGTTACTCCCTCCATCACATTGGGATTACCAGCTTTACCTATGCCGGCGATTTTGCCGTCTTTAACTCCTACATCAGCCTTTACAACGCCTAAGATAGGGTCAAGAATTGTAACATTGGTGATAACTAAGTCAAGACTACCGGCATCTTCGGTACATTCGTTAGCCAGACCCATACCGTCGCGGAGTGTCTTTCCACCTCCATAGACCACTTCATCACCATATACTCGAAGATCCTTCTCTATTTCTACATAGAGGTCAGTATTCCCAAGTCGAATCTTATCACCTACTGTAGGACCGAAAAGATTATTATATTCTTGTCTTGAAATTGTTGCCATATCTGAAGTGGTCTTTATTTTTTAATTTCGTTTTCTGTGTATTCACCTTCCGAATCCTCTTCAGAAACACTCTTGAATCCATATTCACGCATTCTTCTGAGGGCTTCCATATTCTTAGGATAGAAAGTCGGATGATCTTCCAGTCCGGCATATCCGTTAACAAGATCATTGAAGCCAATAACTCTAACCTTGCCGGCGTATGTTACCAATTCAACTTCCTTTTCCTCTCCCGGCTCAAATCTTACAGCCGTTGTTGCAGGAATGTTAAGATGATAGCCGAATGCTTTGGGGCGATCAAACTCCATATACCTGTTCACCTCAAAGAAATGGAAATGACTGCCGATCTGAACAGGACGATCGCCTGTATTGCGGACTTTAAGTTTTACGGTACGTCTGTTTACGTTATATTGTATAGGACTATCCTGAAGTATTACTCCTCCTACCGGTACATAATTTTCAGGTTTAAAACCCGGTGTATTTGGATATGCTATATCCGGTTGTCCCGAAAACTCTCCGTATGGTGTTGAATAGCCATCTGCCGGAGAAGTTGTCTTTTCGGATGAATTATTGTCTTGTGCCATAAATATAGTGGGTAAAAGGTTTTATAATTTTAAGGTATTTAGCAAGAAGTATTATTTTATGGGCTGATGAATACTAACGAGCCTACTTCCATCTGTAAATACAGCTTCAACTTGAAGAAGCCCGATCATATCTGCAACACCTTCCATTACCTGATCTTTTGTAAGAACCTTTGCGGCATCGTGCATTACTTCTTCAACTGTCTTTCCTTCACGCGCACCCTCAAGCGCTGCGCTGGTGATGTAGGCCACTGCCTCAGGATAGTTTAGCTTTAAGCCTTTTTTTAATCTGCGCTCTGCGATGAGACCAACCATCAACAGAGTGAGCTTATCTTGCTCTTTTGGGGTAAAATGCATAGTATTATATTTTAATGGTGTTTATAATATCAGCATGACGAGCGATTTTCGCTCCTTACTAACAATTATAACAAATTTAATCATAAAAAAGTTTTCTTTTTATGATATTTTTTTAATCCTATAGGAAAATAAGCCAAGGATTTTCTTTCATCCTTGGCTTATTTTTATAAAGACATATTGCTTTTCAGTCGGTTATAATCCTTTTTGCTCCTACATACCTATGAGCATAATATCCGGTATTTGTGTCGATCCTCACACCTTGTGATGTACTGGCATGGATAAATGTGAAAGTGCCGTTCTCATTATCGGCGCTCACTACTATTCCGACATGTCCTACAGTATTACTTCTGCTGTTTCTCCCCGTAAAGAAAACAAGATCCCCTTTCCTTAATGAATTTTTATCAATCTTTTCTCCCTGGAGATACTGATCTCGAGAGGATGCCCCCAAAGAATAGCCGAACTGTCTGTAAACATATCCTGCAAATCCGGAACAATCAAATGCATCAGGACCCTTGGAGCCGGACCGGTAACGTTTCCCTATGTGTTTCTTAGCCTCTTTTAGAAGGTCTGCAACCATTACATTGACTTCATCAGAAGCTACGTTCTTGCGTTCAACACTTGTTTCCCTTTTGAGGACATCCTGTTTCACAAAATCCTTGATGACGCTTTTGTCCATTCCTGATTTTGCTTTTGCCAATAGTTGCGCATGGGCTTTCTGGTGAATATTATTTGAGGATTTTGTTTGGGCATATACATTCAAAAATCCTACTGATAAAGCTAAGATGACTACGAGTCTTTGAATTTTCATGATGAGTTTATTGCAGACGTTTGTCTGCTATTTTTAGTTTGACGGTGCAAAATTAATTGTTAATTTTTATTTATGCAAATCATAACTGCTTTTAATCAATTAT
>CAMWSM010000104.1 GCA_947176915.1 uncultured Porphyromonadaceae bacterium
CGGGTAAAAGAAAAGGCGCTCAAACTGAACGCCTTGACTATTATTTCAACTTATAGTTACTTGTCTTTAACTGCCGGTTACTTGCCAATGCAGAAATTTTGGAAGATGTGGTGGAGTAGGGTGTCGGTTGTTACGGCGCCGGTGATGGTGCCGATGTGATGGGTGGCTTCGCGTACGTCCTGGGCTATGAAGTCGGCGGAGAGATTGCTCTCCAAACCTTCCAGCGCACGCCGCAACGCTTCGCCGCTCCTGAGGAGCGCTTCGTAGTGGCGCGCATTCGTTACTATGAATTCCCACTGAGGGTCATAGCCTCCCGTGGCGGAAGCAGTGAGCCTTTGGCGTAACGTATCCAGTCCCTCGCCGCTTTTCATACTCATCAGCATACCTTTCGATAGGGGAGGGGCAGGGATCTTATCCCCTTTTCCAACTACTCTTATAACTTCAACGTCAGGATTCTCACTGGCAAACCTTCCGTATTCCTCCTCTTGAGGCGCTTCCTCGGCAGTAGGATCGAAAATCCAAATCACTATCCGCGCCCGGCGCATCTTGGCGCGCGCCCGGTCTATACCCAGATTTTCCACGGTGTCAGTTGTAGCACGCAGTCCGGCGGTATCGATAAAGCGGAACAGCACTCCGTCAATCTCTGCTGTGTCCTCGATCGTATCACGTGTGGTGCCGGGAATGTCGCTCACAATCGCTTTATCGTCGCCGAGCAGAAGATTCAGAAGAGAGGATTTTCCGGCATTCGGGATACCGGCAATGACAACCGGCACACCCTCCTTCAACGCAGCTCCCGAAGAATAGGATGCTGCAAGTCGATCAAGACGTGCCAGAAGCCCCTTCGCGAGTTCTTTAAGGCGGCTGCGGTCGGCAAATTCTACATCCTCCTCTGAAAAGTCGAGTTCGAGTTCGAGCAACGCCGCAAACTCCACCAATTTTTCTCTTACCTCCTCGAGTCCCCGTGAGAACGCGCCCCTCGTCTGACTCATTGCCAAGGCATGCGCTGCCTTTGAGGAAGCGGCTATAAGATCTGCCACTCCCTCGGCCTGAGCCAGGTCAAGGCGCCCGTTCATAAAAGCCCGTCTCGTAAATTCCCCCCGGTCAGCTCCTCTCGCTCCCCGGCGGATAAGGTCAGCCACCACCTCACGTTGAATCCATCGGGAGCCATGCAGCCCTAATTCCACTATGTTTTCTCCCGTGAAGGAATTGGGAGCGCGGAATACGGTGGCAACACACTCGTCAAGCACATCCCCTGCGGTAGACACGTATTTCCCCAAATGGACGGTATGAGAGTCTGCCTTCTCCAGAGATGCTCCTTTCCATGCGGAGTCGACAATCTTAATCGCGTCCTTTCCGGAAACACGAACGACAGCGATTCCCCCGGTGCCCGGTGCAGTGGCAACGGCTACTATCGATGAGCCGTCAATTCCTACTTCGAACTGTTCCATTCCCTGAATGAATATGCTGATTCTATTTTATCCTCTATCTTATCCGGAAGGGCAGGAAAGAAATCATAGCCCGTTATCTTCTCCAGCTCATCAATGCTCATAGCGTAGTTCTCCATGTTGCCCGAAGCCTTCATGTTGGGATATACGAAAGCAATGCCGCGAGGTTCGTCAAGATAAGGGGCGGCAAAAACCTTAAAGAAAGCCCCGGGCACTCTTACTCCGGCGTTGCCTATCCTCTGCTTATCACTTTCGCTGTAGATCGGCCCTGCCACAATCATAATCGCCGAATCCCTCTGAGCCCACTGGCGCTCCTTGTTCTCCAGAGTGTTCCATGCCCCCGTATTGAGCGAATGATCCTGCGGACAGATGTTTCCCATCACGAAACAATCGCTCATTGCCTGCTGGCTCCATTTCTGATCAGCGGCAGGGCAGAGGTGTCCCCGGTCGAAGCCGGATCCCGTGTAGTCCTTTGTAGAGGGACAGCCCTCGAGGTCAGAGTCAGTCCAGAAGTTATTGCTTCGCTGACTGTCCCCCTGAGTCTCCTCCGCCAGCAACTCCCACGCCACATAGTTGGGAGTCTTGTTCTCCTTATTGAAAGAAATCGTAAAACCGATGTATTCCTTCACCTGATTCGGAAGTTTTTCCGGAAGATTGACAGTCTCAAGCCCCGGGTAATGCTTCACGCCGGAATTCCCCGCCGGATTGCCGGGAAGGGGAGAAGGTTCATCGGCTATTATCCCTCTTTGCTCCGAACAGCCGGATCCCAACGCCATGAAGCACCCGACGCCTATAAGCAAAGCGCACACACCAAGTATAAGAATAGGCCAACCGCCCAAAGAGTTGCTTTTTTTCCTTGATCTTTTTCCCATTTCAGAGTAGAATAAGTTTCAGAGTAGAATAATTTTTTAAAGAACACATCACCGTAAAAGGGTCGCTTGACGTCGCCTTTCCTCAAAATCCACCACAAATTTACAATCCATTTGCCAAATTACCAAATATTCACTAAATTTGCATCCTTATCTTCTCCTCATCCTCTTAACCTCTTATTCACTTAACATCTTATTTCCCTGTTTCTCCCTCATGATTTCAATCTATAGATACGCAGCCAACGCCGGACTTCCCGTAGGGCTTTATCTTACCCTCCTTTCCGCCTCAATTCTTTTAAGTCTGCAGCTCCCCCTCATTTCATTCCTTACATTCCCCCTCCTGATAGGCTTCCCTTTCCTGATAGGCTACCTTATGGAACGCATTGCCCGCAGCCAGCCTGCCTATCGGCGTGTGGCAACTCTCTGGCTCGGCGGAATATACATGATAATTTTCGGCACACTTATCGCCACTCTTCTCTCCGCCCTTTACATAAAGTTCATAAACCCCACATTCGTATATTCCTACATATCCAATTCCCTTGACGTCATTGAGTCGTCGCAGCTCGCCGACCGCTATGCCTCCACATCCGAAATTCTTCGTCAGGCAATTGAAAACCACTTGCTCCCTAACGGAATGGAATTTGTCAGTTCCATAGCCTGGACCACCTGTTTCCTCGGCTCAATCCTTTCCCTGCTGCTCTCCCTGCTGCTCTGCAGGGCACGCAAGCCAAGGATCAGTTAAGTTTGTGAAACTTAAAATTTATTATTAATTTCGCAACAGAAATAGTTATTGCAATGGATATATCTGTAGTAATCCCTCTATATAATGAAGAGGAATCCCTCCCTGAACTCGCTGCATGGATTGAGCGCGTAATGTCAGAAAACGGGTTCTCCTACGAAATCCTTTTTATCGACGACGGGTCGACCGACCGCTCGATGGAGGTGGTGCGTGGTTTGGCAGCAGCTAATCCTGCTGTACGTGCCGTCTCTTTCTCCCGCAACTACGGAAAATCGCCGGCATTGAATGTCGGATTCAAGCGTGCTCAGGGAGATGTGGTGATTACTATGGATGCCGACCTCCAGGATAGCCCCGACGAAATTCCGGAGCTTTACCGTATGATCACTCAGGAGGGCTACGACCTCGTGTCAGGCTGGAAAAAGAAGCGCTACGACCCCCTGTCAAAAACCATCCCCACGAAGCTCTTTAATGCCACAGCCCGGAAGGTGAGCGGCATTCCCAACCTCCACGACTTTAATTGCGGACTTAAGGCTTACAGAAAGGCAGTGGTGAAACATATCGAGGTGTATGGCGACATGCACCGCTATATTCCTTACCTCGCCAAAAATGCAGGCTACCGGAAGATAGGGGAGAAGGTTGTGCAGCACCAGGCCCGAAAATACGGACATACCAAATTCGGTCTTGACCGTTTCGTAAACGGCTATCTTGATCTCGCCACTCTCTGGTTTCAATCGAAATTCGGCGTAAAGCCCATGCACATCTTCGGTCTTCTCGGCTCCTTGATGTTCATCATCGGATTCATTGCCGTGCTTGTCGTGCTTATCCTCAAGATAGTGAGCATAAACAGCGCCACATATCATTTCTACGTTACAAAGTCGGTATACTTCTATCTCTCCCTCGCCGCCATGGTGATGGGGCTTCAATTCTTTCTCACAGGATTTATCGGCGAACTCATAACGCGCAACTCCCCTGAACGCAACAATTATCTTATAGCGGAAGAGATCAGGCCTAACAATATAGATTAAGATATAATGACAGCAAAACAATATTTTTGCCGTTTGGCGCCTTCCGCTCTGTTTCTGTTGTTGGGGATAACCGCGGGATGTTCCAATTCGGAATGTCTCGACAACAAGAACTCGCTCCCACTCGCGGGCTTCTACTCCTCGGCAGAGAAGCCTCAGGCCATATCTATCGACTCACTCACTATCGAAGGGATAGACGTTCCCGGCGACAGCATTCTCCACGATTCGGTAAGAAGCCTCTCCTCCACCTATCTTCCCTTCCGTATCGACAAACCCCAGACCTCCTACCGCATCCGCTATCTTGGGGGCGCAGCCGGCAAATTGGGGATAGCCGACAACATAACCTTCAACTACGAAATCCAGCCCTGGTTCGTATCCTCAGCCTGTGGCGCTATCTATAAATATCATATCACCTCAATTCGCCACACCTCGAATTTCATAGACTCTGTGGTTGTTCCCGGTGATATAATCACCAATACGCCCGGAGAGAACATCCGGATATATTTTCGCGTGAACGTAGCGGAGGAAGGGGGTGAGCAATGAAGCTCCTGATGCGTCTGATAATGTTCGTTGTCGTGGTGTGTGCGCTCTCCCTCTCTGTATCGGCGCAAAAGAAGATCACACCCGTGGACAACGACCCCACAAAACCCGTACAGCCCACGCTGCATTATTACGACAAACATGGAAATCCCCTCAAGGAGCCGGTGATGTTTCTTGCCGAGCTCGACACGGTTACCAAAGTCAACTCGGGGCCGGTCTATCCTCTTTTGCAGTCGGTCAGCGTAGGGGTGAATTTTTTCGATGCAATAATGAAATTGGCAGGACAGACCCATCAGAGCTATGACGTCTGGGCTTCCTTATCGCTCCACAACTGGTTTGAACCGGTGGTAGAGCTTGGAATCGGCTTTGCCGACAATCACCCGGAGGAGGGGAATTTCCGTTATAAAGGGAAGCCCTCATTCTACGGTAAGATCGGTCTGAATTATAATTTCCTTTACAAAAGCAATCCCGACTATCAGCTTTTTCTTGGTCTGCGCGGAGGATTCTCCTCCTTCTCCTACGACATAACCGACATCACCATCAACTCCTCCTACTGGGATCAGACCAATACATTCTCTCTACTGAATCAAAAGGCACACGCCCTCTACGGAGAGGCCCTCCTCGGCATAAAGGTCATGCTTTGGAAAGGGATCAGTATGGGATGGAGCTTCCGCTACAGGCTTAAGTTCAGCGTCTCCAACGCTGAGAACTCCACACCGTGGTTTATCCCGGGATGTGGTGCCGGCTCAGCAGTTACAGCCTCCTTCTCAGTCAGCTACACCCTTCCTCTTCATCACAAAAAAATAGAAGAGGGGAAAATAAAGAATTGAAAAATTTGCATAATTACAAAAGATTTTATAATTTTGCGCTCGGAAATAGACCGCCAAGGCCATAAAAGAGTGGGGCAGAGTCCTCACCGCCCAACGGATATAATTGAAAATCAATTATTAGATAGTAATGTACGCTATTGTAGAAATCAAAGGACAGCAGTTTAAAGCTGAAGAAGGAAAATTCCTTTATGTCCATCATCTCGGTGATGAAGTAAAAGAGGGCGATGCAGTAAGCTTCGACAAAGTGCTTCTTCTTGATGCCGACGGCGACGTAAAAGTCGGTGCTCCTGCCGTTGAAGGTGCAAAAGTAAATTGCGAGGTTCTTCTTCCCCTCGTTAAAGGTGAAAAGGTAATCGTTTTCAAGAAAAAACGTCGCAAAGGCTATCGCCGTAAAAACGGACATCGCCAGCAGTTCACCAAAGTACTCGTAAAATCAATCGAAAAGTAAAAAAACAACTCATCAGATATGGCACATAAAAAAGGTGTCGGTAGTTCTAAGAACGGCCGCGAATCAGAAAGCAAACGACTTGGTGTGAAAATCTTCGGTGGGTCAAACTGCAAAGCCGGCAATATCATCAAGCGCCAGCGTGGTACAGTGCATCATCCCGGTCTCAACGTAGGCATGGGTAAAGACCACACACTCTTCGCTCTTATCGACGGAGTAGTAGTATTCTCAACCGGCAAAGAGGGACGTAAATTCATCAACGTTCAGCCTCACGCCAACTAATCATTGACCCCTTAACTCCCGTCAGGACTTCGGTCCTGACAACCCTCCTATACCCCGAGACGGCTCCTTCCCCAGGAGCCGTCTCACTTTTTTTCCTCTTGGGAGGCGGATTTCTGGGAGCAGGGGCAGTCCCTTGCCCCGCTCCTCGCGAAGCAAGAAAAAAATCATTAAAATTCAGCTCTCGGTTTTCAAATCTCAATTATTATTTCTATCTTTGCAATGCAGAAAGACGCAGCATAGCGCACTCTTTCACTAACTCGCTATCACTCAGTGATGCAACCCACAACATATCGCACATCTGCACCGAAGACTACTGTCTCCGATGACGCCGTAGGCGTGCCCCGATGGTATGTAGCGATCGTAAATCACAACAGTGAAATCAAATCGGCAGAACGACTTCAGGCACTCGGCTACGATGTCTACGTGGCATCCCAGATTCAGTTGCGCCAACGAGCCAACGGAAGGAAAGTAAAAGTAAACCGTCTGGTAATTCCCTCAAAGATATTTATCCGCTGCACAGAAGCAGAACGACGTAAAATCGTCACCCTCCCATATATCAACCGTTTTATGACCAACATAGCAGGCTCTGCAGCCCCCGGCATGCACAAGCCTCTCGTTGTCATACCCCCACATGAGATATACATACTCCGCTTCATGCTCGGGCATACCGACCGTCCTGTCTCTATCTGTCAGGGAGCATTCCGCAAAGGGGAGCGTATCCGTGTGGTGCGCGGAAATCTCACCGGCCTCACCGGAGAAGTTTACTCCGATCCTGACGGCACCCATCAGCTCACCATCTCCCTTGATATCCTCGGCTACGCCACCGTCGAAATCGATCCCTCCGACATCGAGAGAGAAAATTGATTTATAAATCAATTTTCTCTCTCATAATTGACAATATTTCTATTTTATTATTGTTATAATATAAACG
>CAMWSM010000105.1 GCA_947176915.1 uncultured Porphyromonadaceae bacterium
GTTCTCTCTCTATAATTGTCTTTGAGGGGTGCACACTTTAAAAGTAGTTCTATTTTATTAGTATTTTCTTTTATTTTTAACATTTAATCCATCTTCTTTATGAAAACTATTTTCGACATTATTCTAATTCTCGTGATGATCTCTGTTATGGTGATGTTGTTCATCGGAGTTAATCAACTTGCGGATAATTCTAAGGGACAAGTTCAAGACGATGCTAATAAATTGAGAGAGAACTATCACTGCGGAGAGGAAAGTGATTCTAAAAGTGGCAAATTCCGTCCGGTGCTTGTGCGTAAGGTGTCAGCAACTGACAAAAATCGTCAGAGATTTATTTCAAATGGGCCCTCTTCTCGTAAACTGTAAGTCAATTCCGAACTATAAGTGTTCAACTCTTTAATAAGCTTTTCTTCATTCTTTTTTCTCATTCCCGGGTGTATGATAATTTTTTTGATGTCCCAATCATGTATCACCGTGGTTAAGGAGTCCACGTGGTGATTTTTACCGATTACTAAATATTTTTGTTTATCACGAAGTTTTATATCGTTAAAAATATTCTTAGCCTCTCTTGTCTCTAAAATTGTATCAAAAGAGATTATGGCATTATTTCCAATTATCAGACTACTGATTTTACCCTCAGGAAAGACAATTAGGTGTTCTTTTGTATCTTGGTACAGAGCCAATGATATTTTATGGGAGTAGTTTTGGATAATGCACATATCCTGTGGAGAAGGAGAAAAAAGAGGTGCAGCAATTATTAAAAGTATGAGAAAAGCAGCTGGAATATACATGAAAGATTGTTTCTTGTCAGCATAAATGACATAAACAAGGGAAGCCAAGGCAGCTAACCAAAGAAAGACCATTGGACCGGAAACAGAAATTTCCAATGCAGCAAATGGAAATGCGGAAACAAAGGAAGTGAGTTTAGAGAAAAATATATAAATGTAATCCAAACAGCAGGTCAGAATAAAAGGCTCCCAACCAATTGCTACAAGCCCTATATAGATGAGTCCTAATGCCATATAAATTGGGAGAATCGGTACTATAAGCAAATTTGCAGGCAAAAATAATAAAGGAACAGAGCCAAAATAATAAGAGATAATTGGCCATGTGCCTAAAGAAACAATCACGGAAGTCAGTATCAAGGCATTAATATAGTACAGGAATGGATGATGCTTACGGTTGACAGTGTTGAATTTACCTACAAAACACAGAATTACGGCAACACAGACGAAACTTAATTGCAGTCCAACATCGTAGAGAGCAGTTGGTTCAAGTAGTAGAATTATAAATAAAGCTCCCAGTAAGGCATTGACAGATTCTTTTTTTCTTTGAAAAGAGATTGCTGCTATATAAAAAGAAAGCATTAGTGAGGCTCTTATCGTGGAGGGAGATAATGAAGTAAGGAAAGCGTATCCCCATATTATTAGCAGGCATATCCAAAGGCGCGTTTTATGGAGCCGGATGAATTTCAAAGGATAGAAGATAAAAAGTAGAAGGCTCATTAAAGTGGCTACATGCATACCACTAAGTGCAAGAACATGTGCTACACCGGCAGAACTGAAACTCTTGCGCGTTGCATCAGACAGGAAGGTTTTGTCCCCAAGAAAAAGCGCAATAAGAAAAGCCTTATTTTGCCTGTAGAGAGAGGTCTTTTCGATTTTAATCTCTATATTTTCCTTTATTGAAGAAAAAAAACTTTTAATGGTGTTATGCCCTCTCGTATTTATTTCTTCAGAAGATGCTTTAATCGAATAGAGAATCCCTCTCTTTTTCATCCTCTCAGCGTATCCTTCAGATCGGTAATTGGGATTGTCAAGGATTCTATTAAAGTTAGCCGGCATCTCTATAAAATCTCCAATTTTCGCGGCATAACCATCTGTTGTCAGTTGAATGGTGAGCATGGACGGGACTATAACATTACCCATGCTATCTACGAGTTCTTTCAATCTGACGATGTAACGCTCGCCATTCACATCCGTATTTACTTCTTCAACCACTCCTCTAACTTTATGGAGGGAAAGGTTTTCTTTCTCCTTAAATATAAACGGAGAATGAATATTGGAATCTAAAATGCCGATTCCCAAAAAAAGAAAAAAAATCCAAAATGTATGATAATCGTTATTTTTAAGAGCCCAAACGGGATTTTTACTTTTAGAGAGAATAACAAAATAAATACCCACAGAAGCAAGTATCGGGAGAACACTAAATAAAACATTATTTAGTTGCACTCCCAATAACAGACCGGCAACCAATCCTATTAATGGAATAAGGAAAGACATTATACTATTGATTCCATATTCGCCATGCCTCAATTGCTTGCTCGTGAAGCATGTCCAATCCGTTCTTTACGGTAGCCCCTCTTAATGCACCCTTTTTCATAAATTCTGTTATCTGTGGATTATATACCAAATCATATAACAGATGTTTTTTAGTCAAAGCTGAATAAGGGAGATCGGGAGCTTCATCAACTTTCGGCCACATCCCCAACGGAGTGGTGTTGACAATTACGAAACATGAGGTCAAAAGTTCTGGAGATAAATCCGAATAGGAGATAGATGATTCAGTCCTCTCTCTTGAAACACTGATAACCTCTAAACCAAGTGATTTTAAAACATATATCACAGCCTTAGACGCACCTCCTGTTCCCAGCACCAAAGCTTTAGTCATATAAGGTTTTAATAGGGGTTCTATGGTCTTTCGAAAGCCCACAGCATCACTATTATAACCTATCAGCTTTACTGTATGCTGACTCCTTATTATTTTTATAACGTTTACGGCACCAATTTCCTTTACGGCATCCGAAAGAGAATCAAGGTATTGTAAAACCTCTCTTTTATATGGGATAGTTACATTTAAACCTTTTAAATGAGGATATTTTTCCAATAAAGAGGGGAGGAGTTCAATATTTTCAAGTGGGAAAAGTTTATAAGATTCATTTATTTCCTCTTTTTTAAATTTTTCATTAAAGAAGTCAGCGGAAAATGAATGACCCAACGGGTTACCAATTAATCCATACATAATATCAACGATTTATTAAATTACCAAATAATCGTGCGTTCATTCTCAGGGCGATACATCGGATCCTTATCAGTAATGGAGAACGAATCCATGAAAGAGTCAATGTTCCTCAATGTTTCATTAACTCTCACTTTACCTAAGGAATGGGTATCTATTTTAGTTCTTACAGGTATAGATTCCGGTCTTATATTTTCTGCCCATACGTTTGAATATGCAATAAAAAAACGTTGAACCGGATCAAATCCTCCAATCCTCTCCGTTGGATGATAATAATTTGAATTAAGATACGCTGTCAAGGCAATTCGGATACCCCCTTGATCAGCAATATTTTCACCTAACGTATATCTTCCATTGGCCTTTACTCCGGGAGAAACTTCCACTGAATCAAACTGTTCAGCAAGTGCGTCGGCAAGCTTATTGAATTGCTTGGCATCTTCCGGCTGCCACCAATCTGTCAGATTTCCATCTTTGTCATAATGTCTGCCACGATCATCAAAGCCGTGAGTCATTTCATGACCTATTATGACCCCAATTCTTCCGTAGTTAAGAGCAGCATCCGCATTTATATTGAAAAATGGAGGCTGTAAGATTCCCGCTGGAAAACAGATCTCATTCGAGGTTGGATTATAATAAGCATTCACCGATTGCGGATTCATAAGCCATTCCTCTTTATCCACTAATTGTGAAAGCTTGCTGTAATTCTTTTTTGTTAATGCCACAGAAGCATTATAAATGTTGTCATGGAAAGATTTTTCAGGATCAACATGAATGTCTGAATAGTCCTTCCATTTGTCAGGATAACCAATCTTTACTTTAAGGTTACCTAATTTATCCAATGCTTTTCTTTTTGTTGAATCCGTCATCCAGGAGAGGTTCATGATATGACTTTTCAGAGCGGATCTTAAATCTTCTACAAGACCAACCATATAGTCTTTATTTTCTTTAGGAAAATATTTCTCAACATAGAGTTTTCCCAATATCTCTCCGAAAAGAGAATTTGGGACTCCCATTATTCGTTTCCATCTTGGCTGTTGTTCTTCAGTGCCCATCATTGCCTTTCCATATAATTCGAAATCGGCATTTTCAAACTCCTCACTTAAAACTCCCGTAGAATCAGAAACTAAATCGAAGACGAATAGGTCTTTAATTTCTTGTTCTGTCAATTTAGGCAAAAGTGTATTGATGTAATCAAGGAAATCCGGATCCATTACATTCACTTCATCAATATTCTCAATGCCAAGATTATTGAAGTAAATATTCCAATCAAAATTTGAATAACGCTTTTTGAATTCATCAATCCTCATTACATTAAATTGGAGATTGGGATTGCGAAGTGCTTCTTTTGATCTCTTATGTTGAGCAAAACCTTTCTCTAATTTCAAAACATTATTCCAAACTCTTTGGGCTTCATCATCATCATATCCAATCAAGCGCATTATTTCCTTGACAAAAGTTTCATAGGCGCTGAGCAAACGACTGTTTTCCTCATTTTCAACGATATAATAGTCTCTGTCACCCAAGCCGAGTCCCGGATAACCTATATTGAGAAGGTATTTATCTGAATTGCGTTGGTCAGGACCTATTCCGGAAGAGAAAAAAGTAGATGTAATTCCTAAATGTAGCCAGCTGACTAATTGTTCAAGCTTGGTAATGTCGGCAGATTTAATTCTTTCTACAAATGGAAGAATAGGGGAGGCGCCCTCCTGATTCAGGCGTACAGTATCCATGCCTAACTCATAAATATCTTTTATCTTCTGGGCATCCGTATCTTTAACATTTGATTGAGGATGATCAGAGAGAGTCGTAATAAGCTCCTTGCGTTGAAATATTGATTTTTCAATAACCTTGTCAAAAACACCAAATCTTGAAAAATCATCCGGCAAAGGATTTTTTTCCATCCATCCCCCATTCGTGTACTGATAGAAGTCGGTTGAAGGGCTGACAGAAAAATCAAAATTTATATCGCATAATCCGACAGGGTCATTCGCAGTTGAAAAACCTTTACCAATCTCACCTTGATTATTTCCTTCTTCCATAGTAAAAGATTCCGTTATTATGTGATTTAATTCTTTAAATGTTTTGTATTTTTCCCTTGAAAAGATCTAATTCATTTTGTGTTGCTTCCCAGATCTCCATTTCCTTCTCTAAAGATAATTTTGTCTCCTCATAGTCAGCAAGGATTTCATTAGTTGCGACACCGGCTGATAATTTAGATTCAATCTCAGCTATATGCTCCTCTAAAGCGGCTATCCGCTCTTCTGAAACCTTAATATCCCTTTCAAGTTTTCTCAGTTTTTTTTCTTTGAGCTTTTGTTCCTCATATGATAATCTATTTGAGGAACCCTCAATTTTATCCGAAGTGGGTGATTTGGATGCGTTTAATGAAGACCGCTCAAGCTCTTGAAGGCTATCAATTTTTTTCTTATTCAGAAAGTCATATATTCCTCCGATATTTTCCTTAACCTCTCCTCCACCAAATTCATATACTTTTTCTACCAGACCGTCAAGAAATTCTCTATCATGACTGACAATAATAACAGTCCCTTCAAAATCCTTTATTGCATCTTTTAGAATATCCTTAGTGCGTATGTCAAGATGATTGGTAGGTTCGTCAAGAATTAAAAAATTTACAGGTTCCAGAAGCAATTTAATCATTGCCAAACGAGTTTTTTCACCTCCTGACAAGACTTTAACAAATTTTTCCGATGCCTGACCCCCAAACATAAATGCACCAAGAATATCTTTTACTCTTGTCCGCATTTCTCCGGTCGCCACATTGTCAATAGTATCAAAAACTGTCAAATTACCATCAAGCAATTGGGCTTGATTTTGGGCGAAATAACCAATTTTTACATTATGACCGATTTTTAAATTCCCGTCAAATGGTATTTCACCCATAATGCATTTCACTAATGTTGACTTGCCCTCACCATTTTTACCAACAAAAGCAACTTTTTCTCCTCGCCTTAAATTAAATCCTACTTGGGAAAAAACAGTTTTATCGCTATATGCTTTCGACAAATTCTCAACAATCAGAGGAAAGTCTCCAGATCGAGGGGCAGGAGGAAATTTTAATCTAAGACGCGAGTTATCGACCTCATCAAGTTCAATGGGGATAATCTTTTCCAGCTGTTTTATTCTGCTCTGCACTTGAACGGCTTTTGTGGCTTTATATCGAAATCTCTCAATAAAATCTTTCGTTTCAGAAATCATTTTCTGCTGATTTTCAAAAGCACGCCGCTGCTGTTCTATTCTATCTTTTCTGAGTTGAACAAAAGCAGAATAATTTACTTTGTAGTCATAAATTTTCCCACATGAGATTTCAATTGTCCGATGAGTGGTATTATCCAGGAAAGCACGGTCATGACTCACTAAAACCACAGCTTTAGCCTTAGTTTTAAGGAACTGTTCCAACCATTGGATCGACTCAATGTCCAAATGATTGGTCGGCTCATCTAAAAGAAGCACATCCGGCTGACTTAAGAGAATTTTTGCCAATTCCACCCTCATTCTCCATCCGCCTGAAAATTCCTTGGTAGGACGTTGAAAATCTTTCCTATCAAAACCAAGACCTATCAGGGTTTTTTCAATCTCTCCATCAACATTGGAAATTCCATCCATAGCCAATCTTTGAGAAAGATATTCTATTCTGTCAATGATTTTTTGATAATCGTTATCACCATAGTCCTTTATTTCTGCCAGTCTCTTTTGTAAACCATCAAGCTCAGCCTGCATTTCAAAAAAAGCATAAAATGCCTTCTTGGCCTCCTCAAATATAGTTGTGTCATCAGCCAGTTCCATTTGTTGGGGCAAATAACCTATTTTGAGATCCAAGGGTTTACTGACAGTCCCATGTGTCGGAGGGGTTAAGCCAGCTAAAATCTTCAGCATCGTTGACTTCCCCGCACCATTTTTACCAACTAATGCAATCTTATCAGATGGATTAATAACGAAAGATACATCCGTAAAAAGGGGGACTGCAGAAAATTCTACCGTAAGATTATTTATGGAGACCATTAGAAT
>CAMWSM010000106.1 GCA_947176915.1 uncultured Porphyromonadaceae bacterium
AAACATTGAAAAATGCCATAGAGACTATTGCTTTGGAACTACAGGCTTTAGCAGACGAAATGTAGTTTTGTTGTCATCCATTTCTACATTATATCTGTTGCGGGATTAGTCATTTGACTGGTCCCGTATTCTATATTAAGAGACACTCTTTTATACATGACAAAATTTTGTTATTATTATCATTTCCTTGAATATTTGAAATTTTTTTAATAATTTTGCAACCATAATTAATCATTTCAGTTAATAAACAAAACTTTTCAATGAGTTTGATTATTCCACCAAAATACAAGCAGACGCTTCTTCCGGAAACCACAGAGGTGGCTATCAAAATGATAAAATCCGAATTTCAAAAGCGTCTGTCTGAAGCTCTTGGACTACGTCGTGTAACTGCCCCCCTATTTGTCTTATCAGGCACAGGTCTCAATGACGATCTAAATGGTGTTGAGCGTCCTGTAACCTTTCCGGTAAAAGCACTGAATGACCGTAAGGCAGAAGTGGTGCATTCCCTTGCGAAATGGAAACGCGCAAAACTTGGCTCTTACGACATTGCTCCCGGATATGGGCTCTACACCGATATGAATGCCATTAGAGCCGATGAGGATCTTGATAATCTCCATTCCCTATATGTTGATCAGTGGGATTGGGAAAAGACAATCCGCGAGGAGGATCGCAACCTTGATTATCTTAAATCAACTGTCAATAAAATTTATCAGGCAATCCGGGAAACAGAGAATGATGTCTTTAAGCAATTCCCCCATATTACTCCCCGCCTGCCTGAGAATATTACCTTTATTCATAGCCAGGAACTTCTTGACACATATCCGAACCTTTCTCCTTCTGAGAGAGAGGCTGAGGCTTGCAAGAAATATGGCGCCGTCTTCCTGATAGGAATAGGCGCTCCCTTATCAAACGGAGAACCGCATGATGGACGTGCGCCTGACTATGACGACTGGAGCACAGAGAATAGTGATGGCTTCCTCGGACTAAACGGAGATATTCTCGTATGGGATTCAGTTCTCGGACGCTCCTTCGAACTTTCATCTATGGGAATCCGCGTGAGTCCGGAATCTCTTGACCGCCAACTGAAAATCAGGGGTTGTGAAGAAAGAGCCGAACTTGATTTCCACAAAAAACTTCTAAAGGGTGAACTCCCTTACTCTATCGGAGGAGGTATTGGTCAGAGTCGACTTGCCATGTTCTTGCTTCAAAAAGCTCATATCGGAGAGGTCCAAGCTTCAATTTGGCCGGAAGAGCAAATTAAAGCTTGCAAAGAGGCGGGAATTAGCCTTATGTAGAAATTATCATTAAATAATTATACAAAAAAGATGCGGAGGTTTTTTGTTAATCTCCGCATCTTTTTCAATACCCCCTGCGAATCAATTACACTCACATTGAACCTTAGAAACTTAAGTTTTAAGTTCAATTAAGCCAAAAACAAGTGGAATTATTTGCTCATCTTGGAAAAATTGCATAATTTTGCCAAAATTTCCATTTTAGCAGGTCTTGAAGCAGCAGCGGCAATAAAAAACACTGCAAGCTTCTCTATAGGTAACAATAATAACTTATGGTGAATCAACTCAGAAGCTATGCCAGCACTTTCGGAAGAAGAATGGCAGGTGCGCGTGCTCTTTGGAGAGCTAACGGCATGAAAGAGGAACAGATGGGAAAGCCCATCATTGCTGTGGTGAACTCATTTACTCAGTTTGTTCCGGGTCATACACATCTTCATGAAATCGGGCAGATTGTAAAAAAGGAAATAGAAGACCAAGGCTGTTTTGCAGCTGAGTTCAACACCATCGCTATCGACGACGGTATTGCTATGGGTCATGACGGAATGCTCTATTCTCTCCCTTCTCGCGACTTGATAGCCGATTCCGTCGAATATATGGTCAACGCTCATAAGGCGGACGCAATGGTCTGCATCAGCAACTGCGATAAGGTAACGCCGGGAATGCTGATGGCGGCAATGCGACTCAATATACCGACTATTTTTGTTTCCGGAGGGCCAATGGAGGCGGGTGATATCGACGGAAGAAAACTGGATTTGATAGATATAATGATCGATTCAGCCGACACCACAGTCTCTGATGAAGAGGTCGCTAAACTCGAACGTGAAGGATGTCCTACGTGCGGATCTTGCTCAGGAATGTTCACGGCTAATTCCATGAACTCGCTCAATGAGGCAATCGGACTCGCTCTCCCCGGCAATGGAACAATTCTTTCCACTCATGCCAACCGCATCGAACTTTTCAAAAAGGCAGCCCGCCAGATAGTGAAAAACACTTACGCTTACTATAAGGATGGGGATGAGAGCGTACTTCCGCGTTCTATTGCAACGCGCGATGCAATGCTTAATGCAATGACATTGGATATTGCAATGGGAGGAAGCACTAACACTGTTCTTCATCTTCTCGCCGTTGCAAATGAAGCCGGAGCTGATTTCAAAATGGATGACATAGACATGCTGTCAAGAAAGTCTCCGGTGCTTTGTAAAGTTGCTCCCAACACCAACAAATATCATATTGAGGATGTAAATCGCGCGGGTGGAATCCTTTCTATAATGAAGCAACTTGCCGATCAGGGTCTGATCAACAAGGATGTTAAGAGAGTTGATGGGATAACCCTTGGAGAAGCAATCGAAAAATATGCCATAGAGGGAAAAGATTTCTCTGAGGAGGCTTCTGAACTTTGGCATTCAGCTCCGGGACACGTGCATACTACGGTTATGGGCAGCCAGAACAACCGCTTCAAACAACTTGACAGCGACCGCGCTGAAGGCTGTATCCGTGATTTCGACCATGCGTATGTAAAGGATGGCGGATTAGCCGTGCTGAAAGGAAATATTGCAAAAGATGGCTGCGTCGTAAAGACAGCAGGCGTTGACGAAAGCATTTTCAAATTTTCAGGACCGGCAAAAGTTTATCACAGCCAGGATGAAGCTGTAGAAGGCATTCTTAAAGATGAGGTGAAAAGCGGAGACGTCGTCGTGATTACATTTGAAGGTCCGAAAGGGGGACCGGGTATGCAGGAAATGCTCTACCCCACTTCCTATATCAAGAGCAAGCATCTTGGAAAAGAATGTGCCCTTATCACTGATGGACGTTTCTCAGGAGGAACATCCGGATTGTCAATCGGCCACATCTCTCCGGAAGCCGCCAACGGAGGAGACATTGCCCTTGTCAGAGACGGGGACATAATCGATATAGATATTCCGGCTCGAACCATCAACGTAAGACTGACAGACGAAGAACTTGAAGCCCGCAGAAAAGAGGAGGAGAGTCACGGCAAGGAGGCTTTCACACCTCGTGGACGCGACCGTCATGTGAGCCGAGCGCTCCGCGCATACGCTTCTGCTGTCTCTTCAGCTGATAAAGGTGGTGTCAGGACTGATATATAATTTATGCAAAAGAATTACAACTGAGATTTTAAGCTATAATCATGAGCAATAAAATATCCGGTTCCGAAATATTGATTCGTGCTCTTATCGATCAGGGCACTGACATTGTTTTCGGTTATCCCGGAGGACAAATAATGCCGGTTTACGACCGCTTGTATGACTTTACTGATCGCCTGCATCATTATCTTGCCCGTCATGAGCAAGGTGCAATTCACGCTGCTGAAGGCTTTGCGAGAGCAACAGGAAAAACCGGTGTGGTGATTGCCACATCCGGTCCCGGCGCGATGAACCTCATCACCGGTCTGAACGATGCATTGATGGACAGCACTCCTATTGTTGCAATAACCGGACAAGTGCAATCATCTTTACTTGGAAAGGACGCTTTTCAAGAAAGTGATGTGGTGAGCACTACTCTACCGGTAACAAAATGGGCTATTCAAGTGAGACGTCCTGAGGATGTAGCGCCTGCCGTAGCACGTGCTTTCTATATTGCCAATTCCGGACGTCCCGGTCCGGTGGTTATAGATTTGGCTAAAGACGCTCAATCGGGCATGGCGGAATATATCTATCATCCATGCACATTTATTCGCAGTTATGATCCTGATCCTGTAGTGCCGGAAGAAATAATTGACAAAGCAGTAGAACTTCTTGATAAGGCGGAACGTCCCCTGATACTCTCAGGTCATGGGGTAACCATAGCGAAAGCAGAAGAATCTCTTATTGCTCTCGCTGAAAAGGGTGATATTCCTGTCGGATGCACCATGCTCGGACTATCTTCCATTCCTACAGATCATCCTCTAAATAAGGGTATGTTGGGAATGCATGGCAATCTTGGTCCTAATATCAATACGAATAAGGCTGATGTCATACTTGCTGTCGGCATGCGTTTTGATGACAGGGTTACAGGCGATACATCCAAATATGCTCCCAATGCGAAAATAATCCATATTGATATTGATTCAAGCGAGTTTGATAAAGTTATCAAAAGCGATTTGCACATCCATGGGAATGCTGCTACCGTGCTTGGGAAACTCGCTGCCAAAGTGAAGAAGAACAGTCGTAAGAACTGGAATGATTCTTTCGAACGCCATAAGAAAGTGGAAGATGAACGCGTCAAAGACCGTGAAATAAACCCCTCCACTCCGGATGGAAAGATGCTCATGGGAGAAGTGATCAATAAGGTGAGCCAAGCCTTCAACAATGATGCAATCCTTGTAACTGACGTTGGCCAGAACCAAATGTTCTCTGTAAGATATTTTGGCTTTACAAAGCCTCGGAGCGTTATTTCATCCGGTGGGCTTGGAACAATGGGCTTTGGCTTACCCGCCTCTATCGGAGCGAAGATTGGTGTCCCGGAAAGAAATGTCGTCCTCTTTATCGGTGATGGCGGTTTTCAAATGACAATTGAGGAACTTGGCATGATCATGGAATATAACGTGGGAGTTAAAATCGTGCTACTGAATAATAATTTCCTTGGCAATGTACGTCAGTGGCAACATCTTTTCTTCAACTCACGATATAGCGCAACTCCTATGGTGAATCCTGATTTCAAGACCCTTGCCTCAGCCTACGGCATCGCGGCAAGAGACGTGACTCATCGCGACGAACTTGAAGATGCAATCAAGGAGATGGTCTCCACAGATAAGGCATTCCTCCTTAACGTCAATATTGACGAAACAGATATGGTGTTCCCGATGACACCCGGCGGACATGGTGTTGATGAGATACTCCTCAATGCCACTGAGTATTATAAACCTGTATAAAGCAAAACGTCTGAAATGGAAATCCAATTGTTCACTATATCGGTATTCACTGAGAATCAGGTGAGTCTTCTTCATCAAATATCCATGGTCTTCAGCCGACGTTGCCTCAATATTGAAAGTCTGAGTGTCAGCGCCTGTTCTATCCCGGGGGTGCATAAATTCACGATCACGTGCAAGAGCTCCCGAGAAATGATGGAACATGTCGTCAAACAGATTGAGAAAAGAGTGGATGTGTTAAAGGCATTCCTTCATACGGATGATGAGATCGTTTTTCAGGAAGTTGCGCTTTATAAGGTGCCTACTGAAAGTGTCCTTAAAAGCAGTGAAATTGAAGATATTGTCAGAAAAAGTGGTGCGAGGGTTCTTGAGATCCAACCTGAATATACGGTTTTCGAGAAAACCGGGCATACTGTGGAAGTGAAAGACTTGTTCGACAGGCTTAAACCTCTTGGATTACGTCAATTTGTCAGATCAGGACGTATTGCTGTGACGAAAGCTCCCATTGAACTCGTGGATGAGTTTCTTCAGAAACAGGAAATCCGCAAACAACTTCAGAACGGGAAAGAAGATTTTTAAATTATCAACATCGATTAATAAACCCATAAATAACATACATAATGGCAAAGCTTAAATTTGGCGGTGTAGAAGAAACCGTCATCACTCGCGAAGAATTTCCTTTGGAAAAAGCTCGCGAAATCCTCAAAGATGAAACAATCGCAGTAATCGGTTATGGCGTGCAGGGCCCCGGACAGAGCCTTAATCTCCGTGATAATGGCTTCAATGTAATTGTTGGTCAGCGCGAAGGCAAAACTTACGATAAGGCTGTTGCAGACGGCTGGGTTCCCGGTGAAACTCTTTTCTCTATTGAAGAAGCCTGCAAGAAAGGCACTATCATCATGTGTCTTCTCTCTGATGCAGCAGTTCTTTCTGTTTGGCCTACAATTAAGGAAAATCTTACTCCCGGCAAAGCGCTTTATTTCTCTCATGGTTTTGCAATCGCATGGCCTGAGCGCACCGGAGTTGTTCCTCCCAAGGATGTAGACGTGATTCTTGTTGCTCCCAAAGGCTCAGGCACATCTCTACGCACAATGTTCCTTGAAGGTCGCGGTCTTAACTCAAGCTATGCAATAGAGCAAGATTATACAGGTCGCGCTCTTGAGCGCACGCTTGCTCTTGCAATCGGTATCGGCTCAGGATATATCTTCGAGACTACTTTCAAGCGCGAGGCATACAGCGACCTTACAGGTGAACGTGGCTCACTCATGGGTGCTATCCAGGGTCTTCTCTTAGCTCAATATGAGGTGCTCCGTGAGAATGGACATACCCCTTCTGAGGCGTTCAATGAGACTGTAGAGGAGCTCACTCAATCTCTTATGCCTCTCTTTGCTGCCAAAGGTATGGACTGGATGTATGCCAACTGCTCTACAACCGCTCAGCGCGGTGCGCTTGACTGGATGGGTCCTTTCCATGATGCAATCAAACCCGTAGTTGAGAAACTTTATGCAAGTGTAGCTTGTGGCCAGGAAGCACAGAATTCAATTGATTCTAACTCTAAGCCCGGCTATCGTGAGGGTCTTGAGGAGGAACTTAAGGCTCTTCGTGAAAGCGAAATGTGGCAGGCAGGAGCTACTGTTCGCAGTCTTCGTCCTGAAAATAACTAAAGAGCGTATACAACCAAAAAGAGGCTGTGTCAACGACATCGCCTCTTTTTGGTTTAAATATCTATTTATTTTTTAACTTTGCAGTCTTTCTTGCAATCCTTGGAGTCCTTCTTGCAATCTTTACGATCCTTGCAGTCCTTCTTGCAATCTTTACGATC
>CAMWSM010000107.1 GCA_947176915.1 uncultured Porphyromonadaceae bacterium
GGGGCGGTTTAGGCCGCCCCCGCCGCTCGGGCATCCCCCTCCAGAAGGAGAGAGGTATGTTTTTGCTGCTCCCTTTTCCCTTCGCTTGCCGATGTGCTTGGGCAACGGGGAAGGCTGCCGTTTAGCGAACGTGTCCTTTCTGGGGATTTCCCCTTGTTGAAGCGACGGCGATAATTGGCCGGAGTGTCATAACCGATTGCATAGCAGGGTCTATTTTCATTATAGTACTTTACATAACGGGCAATCAGCTCCTTCACTTCCGCGACACTGCGACATCTCTCCAACTTGAAGTCTATGATGAGTTCTTCCTTTATCCAGCCGTTGAGCGCCTCGTTTACCGGATTGTCCGTTGGTTTTCCGGCGCGGGACATGGAGCGCACAATGACTGTATCCTTGATAATATCATTGTAGGCCATAGAGGCATAGACACTTCCCTGATCGGTATGGAGAACACAGGGTTCGGTCTGACCTTTGAGAAGATCCTTGACATCTTCCAGACCGTCGATGTACTGGTTCCTGTCGCCACGGCGCTCGCCGCATCGGTGCGTCACAATCTCCTTTGTGAAGACATCGAAGTAGAACGTCACCTCCACATACATCCACAGGATCCTGAAGGCTGTCATATCCGAGACAATGACCTGTCTGGGGCGATCTACGGTGTCCCAAGTGGAGAAGATGAGATTTGGATAGCGGTCCTTGATCTTACGAGGTTTTGAATGAACCCTATGGCGTGTCTGGGCTGTAATACCAAGGGAACGGAAACACTTGTAAACCATGTTGTTACAGACGGCTATCTGTTCGTTTATGCGTAGATATGCCGCTACCCAACGGTAGCCGTGGGTAGAGTGCTCACCATGGATCCGGGCCACATCAGACAGCAGTTTCTCCCGGTCAATGGCACGGGTGGACTTACCGCGTTTCCTCCATTTATAGAAGCCTGCACGGCTGACGCCCATGATGGCGCACACGTCCTTTATCGGATAGTCTCTTGACAGAAGTTCCACTATTTCAAATTCTTCGGCTTTAAACGACAGTACTCCATTCTCCCATCCGCTGTCCTGCGGGCCATATAGTTTTTTTTTAGTCGCTCGTTCTCGACACGAAGCCGGATGATCTCCCGTTTGTATGCCTCCTCGGTACGGTCGATTCCCTCGGGAAGCACTTCCTTTATATCCGAATCAGCACGTGCCAGGCCTTCAAGACCCCCCTCCTCATACTGTTTAAGCCATTTACGGAAGGCCGCCTCCGACACATTATTTACGGTACAGAACTCACTGAGCCTGACACTCGGATTGTTCCTGTACTTCCTGATCAGGAACTCTTTCTCAAGTGGATTTAAATGTTTTGCCATATTGTAGACTCCTTTCCGGCAGTATGATAATCTAAATCGTATCTGCTAAGATAACAAATTCAGATTATTTTTCTGCCTTCTCGTGTCTACTTTTCATGGGGCAACACGACCGGCGTGTGGCAAGAGCTATCCTCTCTCGGGCTGCGCTCTATGCGCGTGATTGGGACACGGCTTATTCCACGGCTGAATCTTTGCTTGAGCAAGACGGATATCTAATGTCGGAGGGTGAGTTTAAGAGTGGGTTTAATGACATTTCCAACAGCGAATGGATATGGGGTCATCCTCAGACAGATGATCAGTCGAGCCCTTCTTATCAATTTCATTATCTTGACACCACCACCCCCGGCAGCTACTATTATTCTTTCAATGTTGATCCTTATTTCAAGGAGAATTATGAGGATGGCGATTATCGGAAGGAGATGATAAACTGGGGAATAGATCCCGGTGGCGACCCCAAGACAGCAGGACTTGTATGGATGCGTAACTCAAAATTCAGATTTAGAAATATGGA
This sequence comes from uncultured Porphyromonadaceae bacterium, assembly GCA_947176915.1. Taxonomy (GTDB): domain Bacteria; phylum Bacteroidota; class Bacteroidia; order Bacteroidales; family Muribaculaceae; genus Lepagella. Next base: position 1,863 of record CAMWSM010000107.1, read on the forward strand.
TACTCTGGTGGCCGACATAATTCTTATGCGTAATGCTGAGGTGTATCTTATCGCTGCTGAGGCAGGTGCGCATCTTGGAAAACCCAATGCCCTTCAACGTCTTAATGACGTGCGGGAAGCTCGCGGGGCAAAGCCTAAGAGCTCTTCGGGTGAAGATCTGCTTGAAGATATCTATCTGGAACGTCGTCTTGAACTTTGGGGCGAAGGTTTTGGGGTGGTTGATATTATTCGTCTTCAGAAATCGGTGGAAAGAAAAGAATGGCCACAGACAGAGGCCGACTATGTAGAGTATTCCTGGATTGATGAAGATGGCGTGGAGCACTCGCGCAATATACAGCCCCAGGGTCATAGAATAGTGAAATTCCCTGACCAGTCTGATTTCAGTGCAAATTCAAAATACTATCTGTTCAGAATCACAACTCCAGAGGAGCTTGCCAACAAGAATCTCTACAAGAATCATCCTCGCCCCTAATTCTATTGAAGAGAGGAGAAGTGTTTTCAATCTATAATAATTGCGCCCGCTTTTTGCGGGCGTAATTATTTATAGCCGGTCAAGTCTCGGTTGCAACGTTGGAGCTCGGCTGAGAGTTGACAGATGGTGACGCCTCCATCAAGAGAGGCTATGCAATCTTCAAGCAGATGGTAGTGGATGTAGGGGTAAAATTATTCAGAAGAGGTCAGCGGTGGTGTGATTCAAGACTGAGACTGTCTACCATCTCACCTTCCTCATTGAAAATTTGGAAGAAAGTGTATCTGCCTCCAATCTCAGGGGCAGAAACATATCGGTAGGAACCAAACAACATAAAACCCTCTTCGGGAGTCTCTCCATAAAATCCACCGTTAGCCGGCACAAGGAAAGCTTTCCTTGAAGAGACATCAATGAAGTAGCAATAAACGTTTCGCATATCCGGCACCCCTCCCACAATCAGTTGGAGAGGATCTGTTCTCCATATTTTAGCAAATTGCGCGACAGGCACTGAATCGTAGGGGATAGGTATGAATTTCTTCCCATCTGCGAAATACCATCCGCGTGATTCTGGATCTCTTACTGTCTGTAGAATCTGGGTAGTCTCACCGGTTTCAGTATTGCGGCTCCACAGGCGCACCACATCTACATCAAATTCATCTTTTGCAGAGTCAAGAACCTCTGAAAGAATCTCGATATTGTAAATGGAATCTAAGATTTCTTTCTGTTTAGCTTTGGAAGAGGAGGATGTGCAGCCGATATTCAGAATTGTCAACCATAAAAGACTATATAAAAGTTTTCTCATTTTTTAAGTTCATTATATTAACGTGCCTCTTCAATCATTTCTTCTTCCAATACTACTGCTGTGTCTACAACACCTTCCACATTTTTTAAATTCTCTAATTCTTCTGGGGAATATAAAGAGCGGAAGCGATTAAAATCTTCTTCTGAAAAATATTGACATTTTTTTAATCCTGATGAATCGACATAATTCATAAGCCACATGATTGTATATCTTGTCAATAATCCTCTTCTATCTGCCTCATAAGAAAATTCCAATGCAAGAGGAGCATATTTCTCCGCTAATTCAGGATTATGAAGAATCTGCAACCAGAGATCATTGGCAGCAAGATTATTAAATGTACTAATTTTTTTACAAATGAGACGAATCAATTTGAGGTTCTTCTCAGGTTCACGCAATAGTTTTTCAAATGAATATTCGGAATCACTGAATTCTAAATAAGCCGTCCCCACCAATGTTTCTTCAGAATCTAAATCATGAGGAAAAGAGGAAAGAATGAAATGTTCTCTCTTATTTGGTGCGGATAAGAGTATTTTTTTCAGAAATTCGGCCCACTTCGGACGTGGGGCAGGCATGGATTTAAGTATTTTTAGAGCTTCTTCATCTGATAAATCTTTTTTGGCTATTCCAGTAAGAAGTGTGTTCAATGTTTTCCACTCCTCTGCAAAGAGCGAGTGTGACAATTTGTTATCTATATCGACTCCGGCCTCATTGTAATAACCTATCGCTTCCATAATGTTCTTATCCACCCCACCACGTCCGTTGGCATAGCAGTCGCCCAAAGCTTCATATGCCCAGTGTTTAAGCAATTTTGCATTCTCTATAAGATAGGGAATGGAATCCAGCCACATCTTATTGTATGCAGTATCGCAGATTTCCTCCCTATTATCAGAAGATGCAGATACAGAGTTCCCGGATTTCAGATTGGCTCCAACCATCCACACACCCGAGAAAATGGCAGCAGCCAACATAAGAACAGTAAAGATTTTACGCATAATTATATAATTTAGTTCTACAAATTTTATAGGAAAGAAGTTTAAACCATAAATATTCCTACTTCTTCAGGAATATCCTTTGTAATTATGACGTCAGACTGACACAACCGAAGTCTATATATAATGACAGTCAAAAATTTTCTTTCTATCACTGAAACCAAAACATTTTTTTCATCCTTCCACCATATAATCCTCATCTCAATATTGCCGAGACCTTGTGGCGCATACTCAAGGGCAAATGGTTCAGACCTGTGGATTATAAAATTATTATTTTACAATTTTTCTTGTTTTAGTGCCTTCCTTGATTACGTATATGCCGTGAGGAAGATTAGATAAGAAATTACCATACTCAGTAACTATTTCATTTGCATTGAGCTTTTTTAATAGTATGCCTGAAATACTATAGACCTCTACCACTCCTGAACATTCCTCCATAATATTTTCATCAACTGAAAGAGTAGGGTCAGAAGTTGTCAGCTCAACGTATTTCTTATCAATATCATAGTAGTAATAAGCCTTTAGGCTCTTAATTGCTTTATCCTGCAAATTAATAGCAGCTTTTGGTAATAATACATGGAAGGGTATCGAGGTCTGGCTAAAGACAGGCAAAATAGTTTCATATGAATACTCTTGTCCATCCTCCACCTCAATATCAAGACGTATTTTATTCTGGAAATTATTGGTAGTGTTATTGGATATCGTCATAGCGAATAGTCTCCCCGGAGTAGTCTTTGAATATTCATTTTCAATTTCAGAGATAGGCTCAGCGAGAAATAAGCATGGGTCAAGTTGATGATTGTCAGGAATAGTTACAGCCGCAATTCCGCCTCTGACCTGTACATTCACTTCAGTCGCGGCATCCTTCCAAACTTCTTTCCATTCAGGCTCAATATCTGATTTTGAATAGAGAATAAGTTTGTAATCACCATCATTCAAGTCTTTGGGTAACTTAATTGTGCGATGGCTGGCCTCTTTAAAAGTGTATCCCCGGCTAAGCGAGTATTTTCCTTGTCCAAGGATACTGAGTAGTTCGTTATCCTTGATTAATGCCCATCCGAATGATATGTTTGCCTTTTCATTGGCATAGTTCCTTAGCCGACAGCTTAACGTGAAAGTATCGCCCAATTCAATTTCAATATTATTGAGATTGATATCGTTGTTAAGGATTATTGCCTCCTCCGAAATACAAGCTTGCATAGGATAATCATCAAAATCCGGGGTTGGATAGCAGTTTATCACCATAGCTTGCGAAGCGTTGTAACATACACCTTTCCCTCCCGGGAATTCTCCCGTTTGATTAAGGACATTAATATTGCAAAACTTATCATTCAAACCTCCATGACCGAAGTTTACATGATAGTTGCCGTTATCGTCAAGACCGTCAATTGCAAACATGTGATCTGCCCGACTGTTACCATACAACCAAGTGCCTCGATAAAACACCGGATGACCATCTCTGAGTTGCTTGTCAATAATCTCCAGCCATTCAGCGGTAGAATAATGTTGACGGTGAAGATACCGGCTATCAGGGGAAAGATGCAGGTTATGATGGAGGCCCCAAAGCATCCAGGCATTATTTTGAACACTTGTTGAGGATCCATAGTTGACGTCCATGGCAACCCCACAGGCATACATTAAATCAGCAATGCTTTTAGCTTCCAGTTCACTGAACCCGTTATTAGGATAACTATCGAGAATATTATCCCAATCAAATATAATTGATTCCATGTCCACCTCTATGGTATCCAAGTCCAAAATTAGGTTTGCTTTACCAAACCCATGAGCCGGCTGTTTATAAAAGTTCAGTATCTCGGCAATGGCAGTTGGACCACAACCAGTAACAGAATTATCCGGACAGGAGAGATTATATGGATAACTCTGATTGTATTTGGCTTTTAATAATGCCGGGATTTCCTGAGCTACAGATGTTATATAAGTCAGGAATAAAAAAAGAAATACAAAGTGCCTCATGGTATATAATTAGTTACGAGTGAAGACTATTATATTGTTGTAAAGGGGCGCATCAGCTAGTAGAGATATAAAGCCTGGTTTCTCCCCTGTGATGTATTTCAAATGGAGCCTATCATCCTTTATTGAATAGGATAGTATTGTGGAGGGCTGATTATTGATTGCGTCCTTCATATAAAGGTTAATGGTGTTACCCATGACTTTATAGTGATATTCTGGTAACGTGTAGGTAAGTAACGCACCATTCCCAACACCCCAAATACAGTCTTTGCCTGATCCAGTTAGCAATCCTTGATCATTGAAAATAATAGTTACCTCATGATCCACTCGGTTCCCATTTTCTCCAACAGAATGTTCAGCTGTCCAAGCACCGTAAAGAGCAGCCGTAGGATTAACTGTTGGTTCGTTTTCTTTATCATCGCTACCACACGATGCAATTCCAGCCACAAGAGGCATAATAAGGAGAATAACAATGAAACAATGAAAGAGCTTTTCGAAGCACTTGTTTTGGGCGTTTTTGGTTTTATCAGCCATAGTGATATTGAGTGCCTTATAGACTCCTCGGATTAGGCGGTTAGTTTAAAGAAAAAGCGTAGGAATCTGTATCTGTTGCCGTCCTACACTCTGAGGCTTCTCGCATTGCCCTAATAAAGTCGGACGGCAACGCAGAAGCCCACGCCTGTATATGTAAATGCGACATACGGCTTAGACTCCTCACGGAGTCCATGCCGACGCTGATATTTACATATCCACGGGCATCTACCGTTGCTCAACCCTTGACTTTATTATGAAAGTTTGCGAGACATTTCAGAGTGTCAAGAATCAGCGCGGATAAACGCTT
>CAMWSM010000108.1 GCA_947176915.1 uncultured Porphyromonadaceae bacterium
ATTCAATCGGGATTATTTGAAAAAAGGAAAAAAGAATATATCAATAATTTCCGTCCCGGTAATAATGATTATAAGTATTGGACAAGTACATTCATATAATAAGTTATATAATTTCTTAGAATGGCATTATTTAGTTAGGTAACAATAAGATAAAACGACTTATTGAGAAATCTCCAAAGCCGGAAAGGAAATCTTTCTACATTTCATACAATAATCCCTCTACATTTCATACAATAATCCCTCTACATTTCATACAATAATCTCTCTACATTTCATACAATAATCTCTCTACATTTCATACAATAATCTCTCTATGTTTCATACAATGGAAATATTTTCTTAAATTTGTATTCAAAAATTTGAGTGTTATGACCAAACCTGAATATAAACATAGAATAGCTGACTCAATCTTATCAAATAAACTTAAGGGAATGGGAGCGGTGCTAATAGAGGGACCAAAATGATGTGATAATACCTTTTCGTTATGAAATTATTTTTCGAACAGAAGAAACCGGGACGCGAGCGGCAAAAAATTGAGCCTGTTCTCATTGAAATTGAGAACAATCCGACAACCGTAGCACAACTTATCGATGAAACGGTGAGGGCATGCGTTGCGAAATTTAACAAAAAAGCTATTAATGCTCCCGAAAGAGATGACTTGGACGAGGACAACGCACACAATGTATTGAGCGGACAGACTATTGAGAATCTTGCTGAAACAGGACGGATAGCCTTCGGAATGGTCTACAACGGCAAAACAGAAGATCCTGAGGCTGCCGTGGCAAATGCACTGCAATGTTATGAGGATGGTTTGTTCAGATTATTCTTAAACGGATGTCCTCTCAACTATATTAATGATAAATTGGATTTGGCGGATGGCGACCGTATTACCGTTGTTCGCTTGACTCTCCTTTCCGGAAGACTTTGGTAATAACCCTTAACTGACAAAACGCATGAGTATATCAATGTACAAACTTGGTGAGGATTACGTCAACTCAATAGAGGAGAAACTCACTGCCCCGGCTTGCCTCCCTGATGAAATAAGAGACCTTGCAAGAGATTTTATAAATTACCAAGAATATGGCATGTACGGTGATAATGGAAATGATTTTCCGGATAAGATCGCCACTTATGCCAGACAACATGACATCAAAGATGTGGCTCTTCTGTTTGAAGGTGAATTGCAGCTGCTGACACAATTTCTTCTTGGTGAGGAATGGTCTGAGCTTTGGAATCTATACATGAAAGCGGAAGCTGAAACTTCTTATACCCACGGTTATTACCGTCGTTCGGTACGCTCACGGAGAATAGATCTGCATGTGTCGGAAGTCGTGGATAACTTGAGAAGCTTTTTCGAACTTAAAGCAACCGGTTTTTCAACTGCCGACATTCTCCGGGGAGGACGAAGTCAAGAGGAGATAAAGGATCTCAATTATGAGATGAAGCGCACTGCATGGCTTACTGCCATGATTATGGCAGGCAATAAGGAATGTATCGACTGGCTTATAGAGGCAATGACCTCAGAAAATAATGCCAACCGGATGAATTATTCTTTCTTTCGGGCAATAGTCATGAGCGGCAATAAAGAATTGCTTGAACTCGAAGGGAAACTCCTGCTGGCAGCCCGGCTTCAGGAGGGTTTGAGGCAAGCGATTGTAGAGACTATGGATGAGGGCACAACCGAAAGTTACAGATACCTTCTTCAGGTCATTGTCGACAATAATCTTCAACGATTCGCTGCCGTAAAACGGGGGCTTGCAGTAACAACCGGACTGGATGAAAGCGAGGCTCCCGAACGCATTACCGACAAATATATTTCCCTTGTTCATCGGTATGTCAACGACCGAGAAGAAGCCCTTCGCGGCGTGGAGAGTGAAGACGCCATGGAGATTTACCTCGCGCTATGGGCTCTTGCATTCTTCAATGCGGATGATGTCAGGCAGCCTATAGAGAGGCTCATTGACTCTGCCCCCTCCTATCGCGTGCAGGCTGCCATGCTTGCCCTGTCAGCCCTGCAATACTACACACAACTATGTACCGGATTGGCTTCCTCTGCCATTCGCAAGCGACATGATGACCATGCCATTATTGCGGGAGCATTGCCGATGTATCTTCTGCCCAAAAGGTCATACTACCGGTATTACTACTCCGGATACAATTCCAATGAGCTTTCCCTGAATGATTTTTTCAGTTCACGCAAAGAGGCTGAAGCGGATTTCGAGACTCTTACCGTAATACTCGATTCTATGAAAGGGGATGAAACATTTGCTCCATACGTTTTTCCCTGGAATGCTGAGACTCTGACTCGGAGTGCCCTCGCACAAAAGCTCGCATCAATCGCCTCACTTCTTAATGATGTCGAATACACGGAACGCTCTCTGCAATATGTAAATCTGATTGATTCTTATCCCCGCGCAATGACAATCAAGGAGATGATGCGGAAGATGGAGACTCCAAAGATGATTGAATTTGTTGTAAAGGGAATGGCTGACCGTGCGACAGAGGTAAGGGATGTCTGCTGTGAGATAACGAAAAGACTTCACGATGAAGGCAAACTGGGCGACAGTGAATACAAGACAATGGAGGATCATCTTCGCCTGAAGGCAGCCAATATGCGCATATCAATAATTGACATCCTCTCATCGCTGCCTGACAGTGAGGCGGAAGATACGGTGAGACGTCTTCTTTCCGACAAGACCGCTGAAAGACGGCTCGCCGCTCTCGACATCCTCAAAAACTGGATCGATAAAGGGATAAAGGAAGACCCGGTCAAATCGCTGCTTCCTGAAATAGAGGCTATCCGCAAACCCACATCAAAAGAGAAAGTCCTGATAAGCAATATTCTTGAATCAGCCAAAGGGGATTCAAACATCTATAATAAAGCCAACGGATTCGGACTCTATAACCCGGACAAATCGCTGAACTTTAAGGTCAGAATGTCGGAAGGATTCGATATTGAGAAAGCTTTGACTTTCGACAATCCCGATCGACCGATAGAGATCATGCAGAAAATTATGTCTCTTATAGAGGAAAATGCAGATTATGAGTTTAAGAACTCCTGGGGAGAAACCGTGCGCCTTGGTAACACTCCTAAATATAATAGATACGGACAGTCGGTGAAAGACTTGGCAAAGCCTGAGATGTGGAACGATTTCTATGAGCGTGAAATAAACTCACCGGCTGACATACTAAGACTTTCCTTCGCCATAGATAATGATTACAGCGATAACCAGCCCTTTATCCCCTCCCTTAAACGGGTTTTGGGAAAGGCTTTCCAGCAAAATCCTCCATTCGGAGACCTTGCGAAGAAACCATACTACGAACAGGCTTTGACAGTTTTGAGATGTCTGATCGAGGATTACTCAGATGCTCCGGAAAATCAAGTTACGGCAGTTGATGTAATCTCACGCATGATAACGATGCTGAAGCCGGAGGAGATGGTATTGAAGTATCGCCAAAGCATCTATTCAGGTGAAAAGGAACATGACATTTTAAGCGTAGAACCTTTAAAATCCCTCGTAAAACTCCTGCGTGCAAAGGCTCTGTCAAATGATGATTCCCTTTTCCTGAATTCTTTTGCAGTGAGATACGAATACTATCGTAAACTCGGTTTCAAGAAGGATTTCAACCCCGTCAATCCGGGTGAATATCTTCGTCTTTGGGAAAATGGATCAATTAATGATGAAGAACTTTGGCATGAGATGATGGGTCGTGAAGCCTCCCCCGAATTTATCGAGTATTCTACCAGCCGTCTGCCGGAAGCTCCCAGACGCTATCATTGGCAAAAAGAGCTTGAAAACCTCTCACCAGAATTAAGCGCCGTGGTCAGAAAGGGTGTAGACCGCATTCTGGAGATTGAGCTTCAGAGGGGAGACACCCCGACAGTAGTTACCCCTCTTGCAAGGAAGATTCAAGCAGTAAGGGGCATTGACTACTTCATCAGGATATTGAAAGGGCTTGGAAAAGACAAACCGATCTCCTCTTATTATTACGGAGACTGCACAAGTAAGAAAGAGATGTTTTCATGGCTGCTTTCCGTCAGCTGTCCGGCTGAAGAAGATACATCTGAGGAACTCAAACGCAGAGCGGAGGAAGCCGGCATATCTGACGAGCGACTTGCGGAGGCTGCCATCTTCTCCCCTCGCTGGCTTGAATTGACAGAAAAGGCGTTAGGATGGAAAGGTCTGGAGAGCGCGGCATATTATTTCCTCGCCCATACCGGAGAACGTCTTTCCGACAATGCAAAATCCCATATTTCAAGATTTACTAACGTGCCCTCGGAAGATTTTGCTGATGGAGCATTTGATCCGATATGGTTCAAGGAGGTCTACAAAAAGTTGGGTAAAACACGTTTTGAGGTGGTGTACGAAGGAGCCAAATATATCTCGGAGGGCAATCGCCACACACGTGCCCGTAAACTGTCGGATGCCTCACTCGGAATTCTTAAATCGAAGGATGTGCAGAAAATTATCGAGGAGAAGAGAAATAAGGATTTCGTTGTCGCCTACGGGCTGATTCCTCTCGGCAGAAACAAAATGAAAGATCTCCGCCAAAGATATGCCACCCTCCAAAAATTCCTCAAGGAGAGCAAGCAATTCGGAGCACAACGCCAGGCAAGCGAAGGAAGAGCTGTCAAGCTCGCGCTCGATAATCTTGCGCGCACCGCCGGCTTCGGTGATTCTGTAAGGCTTACATGGAGCATGGAGGCAGATCTTGTCAAGGAAATATCAGAATATCTTGTTCCTAAAGAGATGGATGGAGTTTCCATGCACATAGCCATCGGCGAAGGCACTCCGGAAATTGTGATTGAGAGCAAAGGAAAGAGCCTGCAGAGCATTCCCGCCCGCTTGAAAAAAGATAAATACGTAGAGAGTCTGCGCAACGTCTATAAGCAGCTGAAGGAACAGCATATTCGCGGGCGTGTCCTTCTCGAAACAGCTATGGTGGATTCCTCCTTATTCGCTGGTGAGGAAATTTCACGTCTTCGTGATAATCCTATTATATGGGAATTATTGTCCCGTCTTGTCCTTGTTTCAGATAACGGCAGTTTCGGCTTCCCGGGGGATGACGGCAAGAGCCTTGTGTCGGCAGAGGGAGAGGTTATCGAATTCATGCCGGAAGAACGCTTGCGTATAGCCCACCCTTACGACATGTATAAGGCAGGTGTATGGTCCGACTATCAGAACGCGTTATTTGAACGCCATTGGCGTCAGCCGTTCAAGCAGGTATTCCGAGAACTTTACCTCCCCTTAGAAGAGGAGCAGGAACAATCCAAATCCATGCGTTACGCAGGCAACCAGATTATGCCGGCGCGTACTGTGGGGGTCTTGAAGAAACGGCAATGGACTGTGGATTATGAGAATGGTCTTCAGAAGATATGTTTCAACGGAGATGTAACGGCTGTCTTATATGCAATGGCTGATTGGTTCTCACCGGCAGATATAGAGGCTCCCACTCTTGAATATGTAGCCTTTTATGACCGTCGCAGCTTTAAGCCCAAGACAATAAAGGAGATCAAACCGGTGGTGTTCTCCGAGATTATGCGCGATGTTGATCTTGCTGTCAGTGTGGCTCATGCCGGAGGTGTTGATCCTGAAACAAGCCACTCCACTATTGAAATGCGTCGTGTAATCGTTGAACATGCCATTCCAATGTTCGGAATAACCAATTTTGAAATTTCCGGTAATTTTGTAAAGGTAAGAGGGAAACTGGCAAACTATAATATTCACCTCGGAAGCGGAGTGATCCACAAAGAAGGGGGTTCACAGATAGCGGTTCTTCCCGTGCATTCGCAAGGTCGCGGAAGAATCTTCCTCCCCTTTCTTAATGAAGATCCGAAAACGTCTGAAATTATCTCGAAGATTCTACTCTTCTCGGATGATGATAAGATAAAAGATCCTTCAATCTTAAATCAGATATGATAAGATACAGACGGCGATTTAATCTTTCTCCTGTTTTCGGAGGTGATTAAATCGCCGTCTGTTATCTATTCTTTCAGTTCAAGCCTGTCTACCACTCATAACCGATGGATAAGCCGAGCGAATTGAGGGTAGCATTATTATAACTGCCCCAATAATCCCAGGAATTGTTGGCTGTTATCAACTGATATGTAAGTCCAAGGTTTACGGCTTGCTTTGGATTTTGAGAATTTGTGGGTATTCTGACTCCGATTGACGGACGTAATAAAAACTGGGTCCGTGTGGTCAATGCGCTACTGTTAAGATACAGATAACTGCTCCCCAAAAGCCATGTGGCACCCGCCTTAATATCAATAAACGCCGACACACCGCTCCCCTGCCCTAAAATGAAACGGAAATCAGTGAACAAGGGAAGCATTGCCTTTACCTCCGACATGTGAGGAGGCAATGACATGCCGGGAGGAAGCATATCATGCTTCTTCGACATTGCCACATCAACACCGATTCCGGCTCCCATAAAGAACCAATTGGCATACCGGAAACCCTGAGAGGTGGAAATGCCGACAAAATTAGCCCTCTCGGAGCCTATGCCGAATGTTGAAGTAATATCTACATATCCCTTATACTTCATCGAGCCGGATAATGCCGGCGACAGAATTTCAGGAAGCTGATTCACTATCTGGGCATATTGTGCTTTCGCTGAACCCATACCGGAAACTATCACTATCGCTAAAGCGGCTATCCGGGATATACGGAGTAAAAATTTCTTCATAATACCATAATCTTTTAATTGTAACAATAAATCAGCCCTTTTTTCTTTTACCACAAGCTTATCTTTTTTATTTTATTTTAAGATTGCATTTTTTTACATGCCAGCTAAAATAGAAAAAAGTAATCTCTACTATTCAATTTCTCCTCTATGCTTTTGCATATAATAGAATTT
>CAMWSM010000109.1 GCA_947176915.1 uncultured Porphyromonadaceae bacterium
GAAGCGATGCCGCTCTGGGGAAGGAAGTAGTTCATCATTGAGAACATACCCTTCTTCATCTCGCCGCCATACCAGGTGTTGATGATAACCTGCTCTTTGGAAGTAGTGTTGAACACTACGGCAGTCTCGGAGTTGAGACCGAGTTCCTTGAAGTTCTCAACCTTAGCCTTTGAAGCGTTGTAGACAACGAAGTCAGGCTTGAAGTCCTTGAGTTCCTCCTCAGAAGGAGCGATGAACATGTTTGTAACAAAGTGAGCCTGCCAAGCCACCTCCATGATGAAGCGCACAGCCATGCGGGTGTCTTTGTTAGCGCCGCAGAAGCGGTCAACTACATAAAGCTTCTTGCCGGAGAGCTCGTTGATGGCGATATCTTTGATCTCTTTCCATGCTGCCTCTGTTACAGGCTTGTTATCGTTGGGATATTCCTCTGTAGTCCACCATACTTTGTCTTTTGAGTTGTCGTCAAGTACGATGAATTTATCTTTAGGAGAACGGCCGGTGTAAACGCCTGTCATCACATTGACAGCGCCGAGTTCAGTAACTGTGCCTTTCTCGAAGCCTTCGAGAGAAGGATCTGTTTCAGCTTTGAAAAGCTCCTCGTAAGAGGGATTGTAGATTACCTCTTTGACATCTTTGATGCCGTACTGAGCCAAATCTATCTGTGCCATAAATAATAGAATGATTTTATTTGGGTTGTTTAACTTGTCTTTTTTGGGTGGATAACAATTTATAGCCTCCTTTAGTCTGCAAAATTAATGATTTTATTTGATATTTTGAGATTAATTACAGAATTTTTTCAGCAATTAGTGTTAAAATGTGCAAATCAAGGGGAAAAATGGCAGGATATTGCCTCCCTCCACCCTCGCCTGAATATCTTTGCCTCCCGTATTATTTCTTAACCCTTAACTCATAATTCTTAACTCTTAATAACTCTTTTATTGTTATGCTTATCAATGATGCATTGAATGCCTGGGGAAGCCTCGCGAATTTCCGCCATAAACGCGAACGTCAGAAAAACTATACTTTCGGCAGGCAGTGGGAAGACCGTATTGTGGCGGATGGCGTGGAGATGACCGAGCGTGAACTTATCCTGCGTGAAGGCCAGACTCCGCTGCAGAACAATCTCATCCGCAGGATTGTGAGGAATGTACTGGGGGTGTTCAGGAAACGTCTCCGGGAGAAGATCGAGAGATGGAATGATGACTACACCGACCTCACCGCCCGAAATCAGCTTTATGAGAAATTTTCCCGGTCGATGGAGGAATTCCTTATCTCGGGGGTAGCCGTGTTCAAGTGCGGCTGCACGGGAGAGAGGGAGGTGAGATGCGAGCCGGTCAATCCATTTTATTTCTTTTATAATCAGGACACTCTCGACGCCGGAGGAGGTGATTTCACTCTCGCGGGAGAGATCCACAGCTTGTCGCTTGAGGATTACTGCAAGGCTTTCGTAAGGACCCGGGAGGAATATAAGGAGGCACACAGAATGTTCAGGGAGAATGGAGGAGGGAGACGCAAGGTGGTGGAGGTGTGGCGAAAGGAGATGCGTGAGCGGCGGATGATATGGAACACCGACGAAGGGGTTCTGCTCATAATGGATGAGCATAGATGGAGATGTGAGAGCCGGCTGCATGGATATGCCTCGCGCTGGGAGATGGAGGAGGTATGGCGCTATTATTTCCTCAACGAAGAGGGGGAGGTCATCAGGGAAGGAGACTCCCCCTATCCTCATAAGGGTCATCCCTACGTGTTCAGGGCATATTCGTTTCTTGACGGGGAGATCAACTCCTTTGTGAGCGATATAATTGATCAGCAACGCTATACCAATCGGCTGATAACGCTATACGACTGGTACATACACTCCTCCGCCAAGGGGGTGCTCCTTATGCCGGAAGGGTCTGTCGATGCCGACAAGATGGAATATGTGGCTGACCAATGGAGCCGTATGAACGGAGTGATAGTGTATAAGCCTCAGAATGACGGGACAGAACCGCATCAGATTATGGGAGGCACCCAGAATATAGCCATTACCGACCTCCTCAACATCCAGCTCAAGATGCTTGAGGATGTGTCGGGGGTGAACGGAGCCTTGCAGGGGAACCTTGCCACCAACTCCATGAGCGGCACACTCTACTCCCAGCAGACCGAGAACAGCATCATGGCATTGGCTGATATTCTTGATTCATTTTGCGCTTTTGTCAGCGATGTGATGGAAAAAGCTTCACAATTATTTGATAGTTCGTTTGTCAAAGATGCAAAATAATAGTAATTTTGCATCTTAATATCAAATATTGAAATATGAGCGATAGATTATTTATTTTTGACACTACTCTCCGCGACGGGGAGCAAGTGCCGGGTTGCCAGCTTAACACCGTAGAGAAGATCGAGGTGGCTAAGGCGCTCGAAGAATTGGGCGTAGATGTCATTGAGGCGGGATTTCCCGTGTCCTCTCCCGGCGACTTCAAATCCGTAGAGGAGATTTCGAAGGCTGTAACCTGGCCCACTATCTGCGCCTTGACCCGCGCGGTGGAGAATGACATAAGGGTTGCTGCCGACGCTCTCAAATATGCTAAACATAAGAGGATACATACCGGCATCGGTACGTCTGACTCTCACATACGATATAAATTCAACTCCAACCGGGAGGAGATCATAGAGCGTGCGGTGCGTGCCGTGAAATATGCCAAATCTTTCGTGGAGGACGTGCAGTTCTATGCCGAAGACGCCGGACGCACGGAGAACGAGTATCTTGCCCGTGTGGTAGAGGCTGTGGTGAAGGCGGGAGCTACCGTAATCAATATTCCCGACACAACCGGCTACTGTCTCCCCTGGGAGTTCGAGGAGAAGATCCGCTATCTCATGGAGCATGTCGACGGCATCCATAACGTAACCATAGCCACACACTGCCATAACGACCTCGGAATGGCTACCGCCAACACCATCAGCGGCATACGAGGAGGCGCGCGTCAGGCTGAGGTTACGATAAACGGCATCGGCGAACGTGCGGGAAATACGTCGCTCGAAGAGGTGGTGATGACGCTCCGTTCCCACAAGGAACTCGGCATCGACACCAATATCAACTCCACCCGCATCACGGGGATAAGCAAGCTCGTTTCAAGCCTCATGAATATGCCGGTGCAGCCCAACAAGGCGATTGTAGGACGCAACGCCTTCGCCCATTCAAGCGGCATACATCAGGATGGCGTGCTGAAGAACCGTGAGAGTTATGAGATTATCGATCCGAAAGATGTCGGCATAGATGAAAATTCCATCGTGCTCACGGCACGCTCGGGACGCGCCGCCCTCAAGCACCGCCTGCACGTGCTTGGCTGCGACCTCGAAAAGGAGGCTCTCGACAAGGCTTACGAGGCATTCCTCAAACTTGCCGACAAGAAAAAGGAGATCACTGACGACGACGTGCTCATGCTTGCCGGTCAGCACCGTGAGGGACACCGCATCAAGCTCGACTATCTCCAGGTATCTTCAGGTGTCGGCATCCGTTCTGTCGCCTCCATCTGCCTGCTTATCGCCGGAGAGAGATTCGAGGCGGCAGCCAGCGGAAACGGTCCGGTAGATGCGGCAATAAATGCCATAAAGGTGATTATCAGAAGACAGATGCTTGTGAAGGAATTCCTTATCCAGGCAATAAGCAAGGGCAGCAACGATGTGGGCAAGGTACACATGACTGTGGAATATGACGGGCAGCACTACTATGGCTTCTCCGCCAACACAGACATCATCGCCGCCTCCGCAGAGGCATTCATCGACGCCATCAATAAATTCCCTGTGTGAGGCCTGAGGCCCAAGGCTAAAGGCCGGAGGCTTTAGCCTTAACGGTTATCGAGATTAATGGGGATTTATCAGGATTAATCGGGATAATCTCGACAAATCCAGGTAAATCCCGACTAAATTATTAACTAATAAACTCTTATTATCATGAAAAAGATTATTCCGGCGCTTGGGATGGCAGGGCTGTTGGCTCTGTCGGCTTGTGGCGCGAAAGGAACCGGAGCTGCCGGTGAGACAGACCGCGATTCCACCTACACCAATGTGCAGCATCCTGAATGGAGCCGTAATGCCGTGATCTATGAGGTTAACCTCCGTCAGTATTCCGATTCCGGCAATATCACCTCTTTCCAGCGTGAGCTTCCGCGTCTTAAGGAACTGGGCGTTGACATTCTTTGGTTTATGCCGATCTTCCCAATCAGCGAGGATGGAAGGAAAGGCACTCTCGGAAGCTATTATGCAGTGCAGGATTACACAGCCTTCAATCCTGAATTTGGCAATATCGAACAGTTCAAGGAGGTTGTGAAGGATGCCCACAGCAAGGGTATGAAGGTGATTCTCGACTGGGTTCCCAATCATAGCGGACGCGACAACAAATGGGTGAAGGAACATGCCGACTGGTATGAGAAGGATTCTCTGGGCAATATGATGGGTGTCTACGACTGGACCGACGTCTATTGCTTCGACTATTCCAATCCGGAGATGCGCAAGGGGATGATCGACGCCATGAAATTCTGGCTCACAGACGTAGATGTCGACGGCTTCCGCTGCGATGTGGCTATGGAGGTGCCTACAGACTTCTGGGACGAGGCGCGTCCGCAGCTTGAGGCAGCCAAGAAGGATATCTTCATGCTTGCTGAGGCAAGTGTGCCCGAACTTCAGAAGAATGGCTTCGATATGGGCTACAACTGGCCTATGAAGGATCTCTTCAGTGAAATTGCCGCTACATCGGGTCAATATACATTCAAAGACAAAGAGGGTAAGATCAAGACTTTCCCTGTGAAGCACGCCGCAGCCATAGACAGTCTGCTTGCTGCTCAGGCTAAGGATTATCCCAAAGACACATATCTGATGAATATGGTGACCAACCATGACCTCAACTCTTGGGAGGGCACTGAGTTCGACCGTCTGGGAAATCTGACAAATGCTTTCGCTGTCCTTTCCTATACTCTCCCGGGCATGCCGCTTATCTATACCGGACAGGAAACAGGCATGAACCGTGCGTTTGAATTCTTTGAGAAGGACAAGGCTCCGCAATGGGAACCGCGCAATGAATATTTCACTTTCTATCAGACCCTCAATAACATGAAGCACTCGCAGAAGGCTCTTGCAGCCGGAACGGAGGGTGGCGAGATGGTGAAATATGCTGCCGGAAGCGACGACCTCTACGTATTCTCACGCGAAAAGGATGGTTCGAAAGTAGTGGTGCTCACCAACCTCGGCAAGGATACACTCCCTGTGGCGTTCAGCGACAAGACACCCGATGTGAAGGGGATGAAAGATCTGTTCAGCGGTGCTGATGCAGCCCTTCCCACAGAGCTCAAAGCAGGGGAATATATCGTGTTTGTGAAGTAGGCATTAGGCTGGGAGTAGGGGCAGTCCACTGCCCCGTCCGCGACGCATTCACCGTAAAAGGCATTAGGCGTTAGGCTCAAGGCGTTAGGAATTAGGCTCGAGGCTCGAGGCTCGAGAAATTTCAAAATATAAATTTCAAGAAAATAATAGATAAAAGGAGCGACTCGCAGTGAGCCGCTCCTTTATTTTCCAAAGCCTAATGCCTAAAGCCTCGAGCCTAATGCCTAATTACGGCCTCGCGATGCCCTCTTTCTCAGCGCGCTCGCTGAGTTTCTTGATACGGTCCTTAGTTTCGGGATGAGAAGAGAACATCTTCTGGCTCCAGCTGCTCTTTTTTTCGCCGTTGCCTTCAAGCTCCATGAGTTTCTCGAACGACATTACCATGCCCCAGGGATTCTTGCCATTCTTCTTAAGGAATTCATAACCATACATATCAGCCTCTTTCTCCTGCTTCTGTGAGAACTTTGCGCCAACGAGAGCCTGTCCCATATCGCCAAGAGCAGACTCTGTGAGGGCTGCGGCAGTACCGTTAGAGGCTGCGATTCCATCACGAAGAGCGCCGGTGAGCAACTCCTGCTTGAAAGCTTTCTTTGAATGGCGCAGACCTACATGGCCAATTTCATGGCCTATCACACCAAGGAGTTCGTCATCGCTCATAATATCCATAAGAGATGAGAAAACACGCACGCTCCCATCAGGACATGCGAAGGCATTCACATCAATAACATCATAAACCTTGAAATTGAGAGGTATTCCATCAACATCCTTAAGGTCGGCTGTGAGACGGCGGAGACGCTGAGTATAGGGATCATCCTCCCCGGGCACAGGATTATTCTTATCCATCCAGTCGATAGCCTCCTTTACATAAGAAGCCATCTGTTCGTCGGTGAGAGTAAGGGCTTGGGCTGTTTTGGTGGCTGCGTTGATAGCCTTGCCAAGTTTGAACTGAGCGTTAGCTTGAAAGCCGCCTGCGATAGAAGCGCAGAAAAGAGCGGCAACAATGAAAATCTTTTTCATACCTGTTATTATTAACTATTTAGTTGTCGTCATTGAAAAGAGGATGAACTCCTCTATATTGAAAAAGCAGACCCGTCATTGAAAAAGCAGACCCGTTGGAGTCAATACTTAACATCAGCATCCTCCAGATGCATATTTGACTCCTATCCACAACTTGATTAGAGCCTTGTCTATTATAGATGGACAGAATCTGAATGCAAAATTACTATTTTTTTTGAAATTTTCAGTAAAAAATTTGGTAGAAAGAAAAAAAGGTCGTAACTTTGCAGCGCTTTAATCAAGAACCCCTGCTTGTTAAGATGAAGCAATCGATATTGCTTCCCCAAGTGAGAGTATCTATTCTCTGATTGGACAGGAAATCACAGGATACCGGTTGGTCTTGATTAAGCTTATTTATTCGGGGTGTAGCTCAGCCCGGTTAGAGTACGCGTCTGGGGGGCGTGTGGTCGCAAGTTCGAATCTTGTCACCCCGA
>CAMWSM010000110.1 GCA_947176915.1 uncultured Porphyromonadaceae bacterium
CAAAATATCTAAGATATTGGCAAATAATTAGTTGGATATTTTATGAATATCCCTACTTAACTTACTAAGGTTTTATTGCAGCAATAAATCTTCAATCATATAACCTCAAAACATTATTCTGTCATTATAATTTTTATAACCCGTTTTTTATGAATATATTTGCAACATGAATCAACCCACATCCACCCGCTCCTTTCCTTCCAAATATCCGGTAGGCGTACAAACTTTTCGTGAAATACGCGAAGAAGGCTACCTTTATATAGACAAGACCGAATATATTGCAAAATTGCTGAACGGCAAATATTATTTTCTATCCCGTCCGCGACGTTTCGGAAAAAGTCTGCTGCTCTCTACTATAGAGGCATATTTCAGAGGTGAACGCGAGCTTTTCAAAGGTTTGTTTCTTGATTCCTTTACCGAGGATTGGGAGCCACACCCCATTCTTCATATCGATCTCAACAATGGAATCTACGACACCAAAGAGGGATTGATTAAGCTGCTGGAGCTTCATATATCAGAGTGGGAAAATTTTTTCGCCATCAGCAATGAGAATACGGAGAATTATGGATTTAATCTTAGATTCAGCCGCGTCATAAAGGAAGCCTGCGTCAAAACGGGAAAAAAAGTAGTGATATTGGTGGATGAATATGATAAGCCCCTTCTGAATGCCGTCAACGATGAAAGACTGTCGGATGAATTGCGCGGAGTGCTTAAAGCTTTATATTCCAATCTGAAGACTATGGACCGGTATATCGAATTTGCTATGCTGACGGGAGTGGCAAGATTCAGTAAGGTCTCTATTTTCTCAGATCTTAATAACTTGAATGATATTTCTTTTGTGGATGAGTATGCAGGGATATGCGGCATCACTGCAAAAGAATTTGACCTTTATTTCCATCAGCCGCTAACGAAACTGGCTGATTACCTGGATTTGGATAGGGAGGCACTGAAAGAGGAGTTGAAACGACTCTATGACGGCTATCATTTCACAGAGAAATCTCCCGACGTGTATAATCCTTTCAGCATTATGAACGTATTTGCAAATAGGCGTCTTGATTCTTATTGGTTTGATTCAGGAACTCCCACCTATCTTATGAAACTAATTGAACGCGGGCACTGGAGACTTGACAAACTGGCTCCTACCGAAATAGAGAGGTCAAAACTTGCCAATGCAGGTATACAGACCAATAACCCGGTGCCCGTCTGTTTCCAGTCGGGCTACCTCACCATAAAGGAATATGACCCTCTTTTCAAAACCTATATGCTCGACTATCCCAATGAGGAGGTGAAGCAAGGATTTCTCTCCTTCCTCATTCCATATTTCATTGAGAAAAATGCCAATGACGGTGATTTCTCAGTGAAGCGTTTCACCATGGCTGCTCTACAAGGAGATGCGGATGAATTCATGCAGCTCATGGAGAGTATGATTGCGGGCGTGCCTTATTCGGAAAAAGGTTCTGCCGAGGCTCATTTCCAGAATGCAATCTATCTTCTATTCACCTTAATGGGTTTTTACACTCACACAGAAATGCGCACATCTAACGGAAGGATTGATCTGACAGTAGATACGGAAAAATTCCTGTATATTTTTGAATTTAAGATTGATTCCTCAGCCGAAGAAGCCATGAAGCAGATCCTGGAAAAAAAGTATTGGCTGCCTTACGTAAAAAGCAATAAGGAAATCATTCTCATAGGGGCAAATTTCGATGCAAAGGAGCGATCTCTATCCGGCTGGATAATAAATAGGCTTTGAAAAATCTGGAAAATAAGAAAAGAAGTTGCAGAAATTGATTTTTATAAATAAATTTGTAGGCGGAAATAATTTCATTGTTTCCTGCTTCAATAAATCATTTTTATTTCCACCTGATGCGACCTGTTCCCTGTAATTACATACTCTGTTTCCTGATTTTACTCCTATTCTCCGGGGGAGTTTCCTCATGTTCTTCCGAACCGGAAGAGATAACCTTCGATTCTTCCTACTATATCCGCTTCACCCTTTCTCCAAAATTTTTGAAAGGGAATGAAACGCGATCGTCCTCCAATGATATTGACAATAGGATTGATGCCGAACAGTTGGCGGTGGTATGTTTTGATTCGGAAGATAATATTGTAAGCGTCTACTCCCCTGACGATATTATAGAGGCTGAAACGGGATTCTCAATAAAAGTGGACAAGGCTGACGATATAGATTCCTTTGCCGTTCTTGCCAATTGGAATGACTATAATCTGAAAATCGGGAATGTCAGGAGCAAGGATGAGTTGAAAAAACTTCGTGTGGGATATAAAGGAGAGGTGAATCTTATTCCCATGTATGGAGAGGCGGAATTTATATCCGAGAAGAATGAGAACATAACAGTGGAGATGTCGCGTTCGCTGGCAAAGATTGAAGTAAGGGATAAGCTCGAAGAATATGAAATAGTGGGCGCACGTATAAATGAATATGGAGCGGAAATATCAGTTGACGGCTCTCCCTGCGCTGTCAGCTCATCCAAAACCCTGCCCTTCCTCCATGATGAGGAGAATAAACTATTCTATCTCTATATTCCTCCTATTGAACTGGGAGATGAGGAGTCCGAGAGAAGGAAAATAGAAATTAGCCTGAAAGATAAGTCGGGTGCCGTCATGGAGGAGAACTACACCCTCTGCCTTAAAGATTATGAGGAAAACAGTGAGCCGGATAAATGGAGCCATCTGCGTTGCAATATCCTCTATTCATTCAATGTGCAGGGAATTGACATGCCCACTCCTCCCGACCAGGGTGATTCCGGCTCGTTGGAAATCAGATGGTGGCCAACTGAATATGGTAAATTTTCAGTATGGAACTATCTGTATAAATACACCGGCATCAGATTGTTGCTTAAAAACGCGGATTCTGACGAGATAAAGGTGTTTGAACCTCGGGTAGAGTGGCATAACGATCTGTCAGATGGTTTCGGAGAACTATACGTAAGCGTAGATCTTGCCGCTAATGAGCTTATTAAAAAAGATCTGCAATATTTGATAGTGGATATGGATGTGGAAGGAGAAAGTCTGCCACAACAAAGATGGAATGATGAGTTCGCCGGAAATCTTCTGGAGGAGGCATCAGAGATAGAAACCGTTGGAAGTGAAGCCATGCTCATTCATATCAATACTATCCCGCTGCTGTATGTCAACGGTGCATCTAACAAAATAGATAAATTTACCAAAGATCATAACTACAGGATATATTGGAGAAATGAGGATATTACGGCTGTATCCGGTTTCAGAATTTACGATTCCTCCTCTAAAAAATGGACCACTTTCCCGAAGGTTAATCTTAAGTATGGCAACGAGAATAATTATAAATATGTAGAATATTCTCTTTCAGGTTATGCTGATAAGACAATCAGCCACAAGAACATCATCCTGCAGAATGAAGAAGGAGAGAGTTTTGATTTTATTGAAGCAGGCTCATCTCTGAAAGGACTGATGACGCAAGACTTCTTTATACGCACAATCGACGGGACGGATTATTGCGTATTCTATATAAATTAACCCTGCCGCCGCAAATCGCCTACTATAAGAAGCAGTTCATCGCGAATCTCTGTAGGCAGATTTATCCCCCTCACCTGAATGCTCCGGCTCCACCCTGCTACATCCTGCGGCAGAAGAGTCATCAATACATCGCGAAATTCCTCTATCTCCTCCACCGTGTAGTCTTCGGCATCCCTCCCACGGAATCTGTCGAGTTCCTCATCATCATAATAGACAACCTCATCTGTGTGCGGAGAGAGATTCGTTTTTTCACACACCTGGTGCATTCCGCAACACTCAGCCGTCTCTTCCCCCTTTCCGTTCTCTTCCGCATCTGTTTGCTCCGGCTCCGGAGAACCCTCCACATTCCCCATCATCTCCTCTGCCCGCTTTGCATCTCTCGGACGATAATAGTAAATGTCAAGAAGATAGAGCACCACGCCTATTACGACGAGCGCCCCAAGTATTACCATTGCTCCTACCATACTCTTTTAACCTCCATATATTCCCCCTCCCGGCGACACTGCAAGCCTAATTTCGGAAGTTGGTTCCAAAAGTCTTCAAACGATTTATCCACAACCTCCGGATGATGGATCCTCAATGTCGGTCCGCAAATAGTCATAACAGCGAATGCCATGGCTATACGGTGATCATCGTATGTCTCTATATCCCGGCTATGGGCAGGTGTAGCTCCCCCTCTCCATTCTATCGCGTCTTCCTCAACGTTCAGCGTATATCCTAACTTGAACATCTCCCTGCGCAATGCCTCAAGTCGGTCTGATTCCTTGACACGAAGATTCCTGACCCCCGTAAACCTGAAGCGACAGGCGGAGCCGATACATCCTGCCACTAATGCAGGCACAAGATCCGGAGTGTCGGTCATGTCCGCCTCTATATAGTCGGGAAGAAACCAGGGAGCGGCACCGATCAGAACACCCTTTTCAGAAAATTCAGAATTGATTCCGAGGCGTTCAAATATAGCTGCCGTAGCTGAATCTCCCTGCAGGGAGATCCCCGGTGGAGTCAATCCCTCCACAAATACCTCCCTGCTGCGATTTATTATCGCAGCCTCATAGAAGAACCCGGCGGCGCTCCAGTCAGCCTCAACCTTAAAATCACGTGGCGCCAGATATTCCCCCTCGCTTACCTCAACTCCATGCTCCGAGAAACGGACGCCTATGCCGAACTTGCTCATCACTTTCGCTGTCATTTCAGCGTATGGACGTGACACGAGAGGGGTTGTAAACTTTAATTTCATCCCCCCTTTCCATGTGGGCGCCACAAGCATAAGGGCTGAAATAAATTGAGAGCTTACATCTCCGCGTATCTCAAATTCTCCACCGGTGAGTCTTTTTCCTATCACATGATATGGTCCGGTTCCCCCTTCTCCGCGTGCCTCAATGCCGGCTCCCGCCTTACGCAATACATCCAGCAGAGGAGCCATCGGGCGAGAACAAAGCCGGGGTGTCCCTGTAACAAGGAAATCAGCACCGGGTGTTGAGGCTGCCACTGCCGTAACAAACCTGAAGGCGGTGCCGGAAGCATGAATGTCAAGAGGGGGCTCACCTGCCTCCAGCCATTCCTTACTCACCAGAAGGTCGATAAGCGCCTGCTGAATCACTCGCAAGTCGTCGCAATCATCCATCCGGGGGACTGCACCCAAAGTGCCGGCAAAATAGGATGCAACCAAAAAACGCGCCCCTATGCTCTTTGACAAGGGAAGTTGAATGGGATTATAGAAAGGACTCATAATAATTCGGGGTTAAAGTGGAGATTAAATCAGGAATGCCGGAAAAGAAGACAGGCATCGCCGTATGACAGGAAACGGTAGTCTGAACCGAGAGCCTCGTCGTAAACTCTGCGCCAGCGTTCCGAGCCTTCGTCATTTCCTAAGAATGACGACACGAGAAGGAGGAGTGTGCTTTGGGGCTGATGAAAATTCGTGATCATAACATCTACCATTTTCCAGCGGAATCCGGGAGCAATCATAATTGCTGTGGAGGCATCAATCCCCTCTTCTGAGGAATCCTCCATGAAAGAGAGAAGGCTCTCCAAAGCCGAAATGACATTCATATCCTGAAAGGCAGGTGTATAGGCGGTCCATTGTCCTACATGAAGGGATTTGTCGCCCGCAGCAATCATAGCCCCGAGAACAGGAAGAGATTCAAGGGTTCTAACCGTGGTCGTGCCGACGGCAGCTATGGGTTCACCGTTCCTCTTTTTGTCAATAAGATCCTTAACCACGCTTTTGCTGACATGGAAAGTCTCCGTGTGCATCTGATGATCGCCGATATGCTCAGCCTTGACAGGCTGAAACGTGCCGGCTCCTACATGCAGCGTGATCTTATCCACCTTTATATTATGGGCATCAAGATCCGCGAAAAGGTCGGGGGTGAAATGCAGTCCGGCAGTAGGAGCAGCCACCGAACCTTTAGCCTCTGCATAGACTGTCTGATAGTCCGACAGGTCGGACTCCTCCGATTCTCTTTTAAGATAAGGGGGAATCGGGATGAACCCTGCCGCATCAATCACGGAGGCGAAAGTAACATCCTCATCATTCCAGGTAAATTCTATTGCATGAGCATTCCCCTCCGTAGGATGAAGACGGCGGGCTGCCAGACACACCTTCCCTTTTGCGCCCTGAGGCTCAATCATCATCTCCAGGCTCCCCTCTTTCCATCTTTTGAGATTCCCTACAAGACAATTCCACACGCATCTCCCCTTTGTCTGGAAAGTAAGGGTATAGTCAGCCGGAGATATAGGCTCAAGAAGAAAAATCTCAATCCTGGAGCCTGTGGGTTTCCTGAAAGTTATACGTGCGTTAATCACCCTCGTGTCGTTGCAGACAAGCAGCGTCGAGGGGGGCAACAAAGCGGGGAGATCGGAAAAACGGAAATGATTGATTTTCCCGTCAGGGCGGCAAAGGAGCAATCTGCAGGCATCTCTCTTCTGAAGAGGATGCCGAGGAATCCTTTCGTCGGGGAGATTATAATCAAAATCCTCAATTTTTATATCTTTTACCATAGGAGGCATCAAAACAAATTTATGAAACAATATCCTGATTTGCAACACCAAAGGATATGCGAGGAGTGAGAAGCCGGAAAAATTTTTACAAAATTAGCAAAAAAATCCGGAAAAGATTTGGAAGATAAGAAAAAGTGTTGTAATTTTGCACTCGCAATCGGGTGATTAGCTCAGCTGGTTTAGAGCATCTGCCTTACAA
>CAMWSM010000111.1 GCA_947176915.1 uncultured Porphyromonadaceae bacterium
AACCACTTGCGGTCATAGGAACACCGGCGGATGTGCTCCAGCTTGCTCCCTCGATATTGCCGAGAATGTAATAGGAGCCAGACGTAACAGGCTCATCGGGATCATCGCCTCCACCCCCTATCGGAGGAGTTATGCCATCGGCATAGATAACTGCAATGCCACTTGAGCCTACATTTCCGCTGATTGTGGAGGAGGTAACAGTAAAGGTTCCTCCGCTCACCTGATCTTTATACGTACCGGCAGGACAATATCCTCCACCGTTTTTCACAGAAACATTGCCACTTCCTTTCATGACAATTACTGCGCCACCACCCTGACGAGTGATTGAACAGGCATTGCCATTGCTATCGAAATAGTCAGCCTTACCGACCATCATGTTGCGGAACTTATTGACTTCGGATATGGCTTTGCTTTTAAAAGCTGTGCTTCCTTTTCCTACCTTGATATTGCTAAAACCCTTGGCATTAGGCCGGGAAAGATAAAGGGCAGCTTCATTGTTGCGACAAGCGTATGCGGCATAAGCGCGGTCAATAGTGGCTTGGTCGCGGTTCATACTCCATTCATCATTGGAGTAAGTGTCGTGGCTCTCCCCCCAATAGACACATTTGGCTCCCAGACCATAGTTCACTGCCCATGAACCGCCATATCCTGTCGGAATGCCGCCGTTATCGCGAGCTGCGTAATTACAATATTCGTTGTCTGTAACCGACATATAATTACAATACTCCCTTATCACTCCGGCATCAGGACCCGGGTTGTCGAGAATCTCTCCGTAATGATACATACCGGAGACAGAAGTCACTGCCGACCAAAATCCACATCCCTCGGAAGGGAGACCTATGTGCTTGGCAGCATCCCATCGGATACCTTTGACACCTAAGGATTTTAGTTTTTCAACGTATGCCTTGCCTTTATTTATGACATCAGAATGTTCGGAGTTTATGTCGCCATAGTCGCCGAGCTGACCATGTGTGATTGAATAGCGGTTGCCGTAGTTTATGCCGCCTTCCCAACGCACACGATTATTGGAGTCCCACCAGGAATCATGGTAGCCGGCTGTTTTGTCAACATGGTTTGCCACCACGTCCACAATAATCTTTATTCCATACTTGGCAGCCTCAGAGCAAAGGCTTCTGAGATCCTCTTCCGAGCAGAATGAAGAAGCTTTGAAGGAGAGATCATAAGGACGGTAGAGATCGTGCCAAGGAGAACCTGTCTTGGCATCAGGGCGCTGCACGGGAGAGATCTGCACAGATCCGAAACCTGCTGCCGCGATGTTCGGAAGCTCAGCCTTGATGTCTTTAATTGGCCAGTTGAAACAATGTAGAATATTACCTTGCTGAATGCCGGACGGTAGGCCGTAATCCGCGGCAAACGCTCCTGACGGAATTGTCAGTAAAGAGAGGGAGGCTATGAATCCTCCGATTGCCCTGTAGAGTTTTCGCATGATTTGTTATTGCTTGTTTTAATTGATGAGACATGGTAAAAAGATGAGAGCAAAAATTCCTCTGGAACCTTTGCTACAAAATTATCTAAATTACTCAGTCATTACAAATAATATTGAGGAGATATAAGGGGGACAATGGGGGTACAATAAATAAAAGATTGTTTTATAGTAAATTACGCAGAATAGATTCTAATTCATCGTTTGAAGATATGTGCATGCGTTGACGCAGCCGTTGACGATTTTTCTTTATGGAATCGGGCTGTATCTGCATAATTCTGGCAATCTCTTTCGAAGATAGACCCGCGGCTATGTAAAGGGCAAGCCGGGAATCTCCTTCCGTTATGTCCGGATAGGATTCCTTCAGGCGTTTTAAAAATAGGGGATGCACTTTAGCGTAAGCCGTATGGAAATCGTCCCATTCATTTATGCTCATCTGTGAGGTCTTCAGAGAGTTCAGCAGTTGTTTCATATTATTTGCATCTATCCCTCCCTCTTCATTCACACTTTCAGTTATCCGGGAAATGTTTCTTATCAGCTTATCTCTCTCCTCAATCGACAATGTCATTGCCAAGGCTGACGATTTTTCCTTGTCAAGTTGTTGTTCTATTTCCGACAGGCGGACACTATCCTCTTTTTCCTTTCGTTTCATCTTTATTCTTTGTTTCCGTAAAAAGAATAACAGCCCCGAAACCAGGATTATTGATCCTGCTGTAATTCCGATTATGAGAAGCAACGCCATACTACGCTCCTTTTCCACCTTTTCCTCTTGTTTTGCCAGCTCCATCTTATAGGAGTTGCTGGTGAGTTTCTCAAATTGTGTTGAGGACATAGTTTCCTCCTTAAACCGGCTTATACTGTCTTGCTCTTCAGCCACCCGTCGGTAGTCGCCCTTCTCAATTGCCTGTCGCAATAGAATCTGATGAGAAATAATCTTTGCGTTGGCATCTCCATCTATCATAACTATCGGATAGAGGATGGTGAATAGAGAGTCGGATTTGGCGTATTCTCCGCGGCTCTCATATTTCTTCATCATACTGAATTTTAATGTATAGTAGTAGTCAGGCACCTCTCTGAACGTGCGATTGAAGTCGATGGCTTTCTGAAAGTATTCCGGATCGGACGTAAGTTCCCCTAAATTCACATATATCCTGCTTCTAAAAACAGAATCCTCATTTACGAGGGGAGACTCCAGAAGGCTCGTTAGAATTTCTCTTGCCTTAGCCGAGTCTCCGACATGAATCTCTGCTAAGGCTAAATTCAATGTGCTTTTAGCTATTAAAGTATCATTTCCAAGTTGTTGGCATAGATTATTGATATGCTCGGCACACTCCTTATATTTTTCCATATCTCCGATGGTTGCGTAGAATGAACTAAGATATCTGTTTGCTACCATTTGCATGCGTTTGTCGCCGATATGCTCAAAATAATCTATAATCTCTATAAGGCGTTTGTGTCGTGTTAAGAAATTGCTCTTATCAATTGGTGCCTTATTTATAAGATCCATCCGGGCTATGAGATAAGGATATGTTGCAGAGTCTACAAATTCTCTAATTTTGTTTTTCCAAATTTTAATGGAGTCCGGATATATACCTTGTTCGAAAGCCACTCTCCAGTAAAGGATTATGGCCTTCAAGTCCTTATTATCGGGCAGACTGTCTGATATTTCACTCAATCTTTTAATAAGCGATTGTGTATTGCCTTGATAACTGTCTGAGTATATCCGGTCAAGCACAACGTTTATGCTGTCGACTTCAGGATTAATCGGCTGCCACTTTTTTTGAGGAGTGTGGCAGGATAAGAGCAGAATGATCCCAGCGAAAGAAAGAATAATGTAAAGTTGTCTCATGAGTCCCGGTGCAGCATAAAGAGGTTGTTGATAAGGAAATGCAAAATTATGCTATTTATTTCGGATATGCAATATGGAGGTAGGGGAATGAGTAAGATAAATATGTAGGAGTTGTAGGGGTGGGGAAGGGAGATTGACAGGGGAAGAGAGGAAAAACTGACAATTTTTATCATTTTTCAAATTTTATTTGCAAAATGTTGCATGTTTGAAAAAAAAGTTGTTACTTTGCAACAAATTTAATTCCGACACTATCTCTCGCCCTGTCGAATGACACGGAGGAGCAGTCTAACAAAATCTGTCGGATGCTTTTCAGGTAAAAAATCAATAACAACAAAAGAAATAGAACGTTTATGAAAGCTACAGAAGTAATGGCTGATCTGCGTCGCAGATTTCCTAACGAACCGGAGTATCTTCAGGCTGTTGAGGAGGTTGTAACTTCCATCGAGGATGTTTATAATGAATATCCGGCATTTGAGGCAGAGAATCTTATCGAGCGCCTCTGTATTCCCGACCGTATTTTCTCATTCCGCGTGAGCTGGGTTGACGACAAGGGAAAAGTACACAACAATATGGGCTACCGTATCCAGCACAACAACGCGATCGGTCCTTACAAAGGAGGCATCCGTTTCCACGCTTCTGTAAATCAGTCAATCCTCAAGTTCCTTGCCTTCGAGCAGACTTTCAAGAACTCTCTCACGACTCTCGCAATGGGTGGCGGCAAGGGTGGTTCCGACTTCTCTCCGCGCGGAAAGAGCGACATGGAGATCATGCGTTTCTGCCAGGCATTCATCGCAGAGCTCTGGCGTCAGATCGGTCCTGACACAGACGTGCCCGCCGGCGATATAGGTGTAGGCGGTCGTGAGGTAGGCTATATGTATGGCTACTACAAGAAGATGGCTCGTGAATTTACAGGCACATTCACCGGCAAGGGTCTTGACTTCGGCGGCTCCCTTATCCGTCCTGAGGCAACAGGCTATGGCAACTGCTATTTCCTTCTCAACATGCTTGAGACACGCGGCATCGACATCAAAGGGAAGAAAGTGGCTGTTTCAGGTTCAGGCAACGTTGCAACCTATACCACCCGCAAGCTTACCGAGCTCGGTGCGAAGGTTGTCAGCATGAGTGATAGCGGCGGTTCAATCATCAAGCCCGAAGGCTTCAGCGAGGAGCAGCTCGAATATATCTTCGAACTCAAGAACTATTATCGCGGACGTATCAGCGAAGTTGCTGAGAAATATCCCGATGTGCAGTACGTTCCGGGCGAGCGTCCCTGGAAACTCGTGAAGTGCGACATCGCAATGCCTTCCGCAACTCAGAATGAGATCGACGGCGACGATGCCCAGGCTCTTCTCGACAATGGCGTGATTGCAGTGAGTGAGGGTGCGAACATGCCTTCTACTCCCGAGGCAATCAAGAAGTTCATCGATGCCAAGATTCTTTATGCTCCCGGTAAGGCAGCGAATGCCGGCGGTGTGGCTGTTTCCGGTCTTGAGATGGCTCAGAACTCTCAGAAACTCTCATGGAGTGCTGAGGAGGTTGACGAGAAACTTAAGAGCATCATGAAGAATATCCACGAGCAGTGTGTTAAATACGGCAAAGAGGAAGGCTCTGACTTCATCAACTATGTGAAGGGTGCCAATGTAGCCGGCTTCATCAAGGTGGCCCGTGCAATGATGGCACAGGGTGTGCTCTGATTCCGTCGGTGTAAACATTCATAGTAACTTTCGAATGAGAGGAATCAAGAAAGGATTTATAGTTATATGGTTTGTCTTCCTGGTTCTGGCGATTATATTGAAGATAATGGACAGAATAAGTTATGGAAACCTTATGATTTTTATCGGTGTGGCAATAATGAATATCATTTTCCTGAGGTATTCATTAGCGAAACAGGATAAAGAATGAATCTTGATTCTCTCATTCCGTTCAAGATATAGCATTTCAATTACTCTAACCCAAAACCAATCCATGTCTGCCGTGAGGCAGAACAAAACACAATAAACACGAATAGGCTGTCTGACGTTCGTCAGACAGCCTATTCAATTATAGATTCCGCGAGATGTCTTATTGGAGGCCGGACAGATCGAGTTTATAAATGGTGTTTTCAATTATATGGATATGCATAGGGAGTAAGGTTTTGCCGTTTTTCCAAGGTTATTTTCGTGAATTATGCCGTTTTTCCAAGGTTATTTTAGCGGATTTTGCCGTTTTTCCAAGATTATTTTCGTGAATTATGCCGTTTTTCCAAGATTTATATTATACCAAAAAGGAGATGCCAAATGCGGCACCTCCTTTTTGATTTTATTATAGATTGATAAGGTTGATTACTGCTGCTGGGCGGCCTGAGCCTCGGCTTCCTGAATCATCTTCTGGTTGGCGTAGATGGTGATCTCTACACGACGGTTGAGGGCTCGGCCCTCGGGAGTGTCGTTGGAGGCTACGTAGTCAGCCATAGGAATGCCGCGTGCTGTAAGGCGAGCCGGATTCACACCACAGTTGATGAGGTAGTTGCGAACGGCGTTTGCACGCTGCTCGGAAAGGGTGGTGTTGATGGCCAGAGAGCCGGTGTTGTCGGTATAACCTGTAATCAGCACATCAGTGTTGGGGTTATTGATAAGGCTGGCGCCGAATTTCGTCAGGTCGGCCTGAGCCTGCGGATTCAATGTGTATTTACCGGTCGGGAAAAGGATGCCGCCGTCGAAAGTAACCTTGATGGCCTGAAGACCGTTGGAGTCAGTGGTCTGCTCCACCTTTGCCTGCTGGGCAAGTTGCTCTTCGAGTTCCTTCTGCTGCTTATCCATCTTCTGGCCTATGAGCGCACCTGCACCTGCACCAACCGCCGCACCGATTGCCGCACCGATGCCTGCACCTTTGCCGCCGCCGATAAGTGCGCCGATACCTGCTCCGAGCGCACCACCACCACCTGTGCCGATCAATGCGCCCTTACCTGTCTGAGTCATAGAACTACAACCTGTGCCTCCGATAAGCATCAGAGAGGCCAGAAGTCCGAGTGTGAACTGTTTCAATTTTTTCATAATATCACCTTTTTGTTAATCTTTTTGTTGATAATGTCTGTTTCTGAGTCTAAAATAAGCGATTGGTTTAACCAACCGCTTACTATAATAACTCAATAACGACATTTTTGTTTAACTGTCGCCGTTAGAATCCTTTCCAATGCTGATACCACAGATGTCGGCCGAGGTCATCCCAGCGTCCAACGGCGGCTCCGAAATAGTCGCGGCTATAGTCGGTCAGCAGGGCAGCTGCTTCCTCCTCATTCCCGGCATTCACATACTGCTGATAGAGGTTTTCAACCATAGGCAACTCCCTGGCCCCTTTCTTAAGGAAATAATCGAGTGACGGCTCGGTGAATTTCCGGCTTTGTCACCAGCGAACGGTTGCCAGAAGGTTAGG
>CAMWSM010000112.1 GCA_947176915.1 uncultured Porphyromonadaceae bacterium
AAAATATTGATCTAATATATAAATATAAAAATTATATAATATTATATATCTTTTTTCAGTGTTTACAGAGACCAATTGGAAGGATGATTGATATTCCTGAAAGGATACTCCTTTGGCAAGAACTTCATCCAGCTGATATAATCGTGAATAGTTCCATTCCTTATTGGAGATGGAATGATATATGGAACTGGTGATTACAAAAAACACTATGATAAAAGAAAATGCAATCGGGATTATATCAAACCAGAAGGCTTTGCGTTCCGAGACAGGAAACCGTGATTTAACTTGTTTTGAGAAAATGAAATATAAACTTGCAGAAAGAGAAAGAAGTAAAATAAGTATGGAGGGATAAGAGCGGGATAGGGGAGTATGAGTTATAAAGAATCCGAAAACAGAGGCTGCGTAAAGGGCAATAATCATGACAAGCGACATGAGAGTACAAAATACTGCATCCCGAAAACGGAGCATCAGGGCGATAGAAGCATAAACGGGCAGAATATATATACTTGCTTCAAGCCATTTTGACCAAACTGGTATAAATGGTCGTTGAAGGGCTGTTGCAATTCCGAAAATCGAAAAGAAGATAAGAGATACTGTGAAAAAGGTCATCCATCCGTTCATTTGATGATCTTCCCAATCGATATCTTTAATGTCTTTGGGGGGAATAATAAGTTTTTCAAGAATTCGCATGATGATAAAGTGGCATAGAAAAATAATGAAAGAATTACAGCACAAAAGTATTGAAAAAAATATCAAAAAACAAAATAAATGAATTCATCCAAATGGCTGAAAAGTTGGTATTAATGGACGGGAGCATAAAAAGAAAGAGAAATAGGGATGTGGATTGATGAATTTTATTGAAGTTAAGTTGTGGAGTTCGGATAAAATGGTTAAATTCGCAACCAAAACCTTACCCATTACCGAAAGAGGCTGTATGGGAGAGGTTAAGAGACAGCAAACAACTAACCAGAAAAATAGCAGAAATGAGATTTCCTGTATTAACCCCTCAGGAGGCCGCTGAATTTTTTCACAACGGCGACAATGTAGGCCTGTCCGGCTTCACAGCACCGGGCGCACCGAAAGTAATACCCGGAGCAATAGCAGAGAAGGCAGAACGTCTTCATGCGGAGGGAAAACCTTTCAAGATTAATATTTTTTCAGGAGCCTCCACATCCGACAAATGCGATGGTGTGCTTGCGCGTGCGAATGCAATCGGCATCCGTACTCCCTATCAGAATCTTCCTGATCTCCGTAAGCGTATAAATGCTCACGATTGCCACTATTTTGATCTTCATC
Source organism: uncultured Porphyromonadaceae bacterium (assembly GCA_947176915.1). GTDB lineage: Bacteria > Bacteroidota > Bacteroidia > Bacteroidales > Muribaculaceae > Lepagella. The sequence goes on from CAMWSM010000112.1 coordinate 1,297, forward strand.
TGTCGGAACTGGCGCAGAAATTCCGTTATGGCTTCTATGGGGATTTGGATATAGCAATCATAGAAGTGAGTGATATTAAGGATGACGGCACGGCGGTAGTGGGATTCGGAGTAGGCAACGTGCCCACATACGCCAAATATGCAAAGAAGATCATTCTTGAACTTAACCGCAAGATAGAGGATAAGCTTTACGGTCTACATGATATCTACCTCCCGCTCGATCCTCCAAATCGTGATGTAATTCCAATTTTCAAGCCGAGTGATCATATCGGCACTCCCTATCTCAAACTTGATCCGGAGAAGATTGTAGGAGTGGTGATGAGCGATTCCTACGAAGGAGTGAAAGCCTTCACATCCCCTGACGAGACCACAAACAAAATTGGTGCCAACGTATGCGAATTTCTTATCAACGAGATGAGAGTAGGCAGAATTCCTTCATCTTTCCTTCCGATACAGAGTGGTGTAGGCAATGTGGCTAACGCGGTGCTTTATGGTCTTGCAGATGCCAAAGAGATTCCTAATTTCGAGATGTACACAGAGGTTATCCAGGATGCTGTAATTGACTTGATGAAGAGCGGACGCATTAAATATGGAAGCACAAGCTCGTTGACAGTTTCCAATGAAGTTGAGCAGGAGATAATCGATAACATAGATTTCTTCAAGGAGAAAGTGGTGATCCGTCCTGTTGAAATTTCCAACAATCCGGAGGTTATCCGTCGTCTCGGCATTATTGCCATGAATACAGCTCTTGAAGCTGACATCTTCGGTAATGTCAACTCAACCCATGTAACCGGCACAAAGATGATGAACGGCATCGGTGGCTCAGGCGACTTTGCCCGTAATGCCTATATCTCCATTTTCTCTTGTCCGTCTATTACGAAAGAGGGTAAAATATCTAATATTGTGCCTATGGTCTCTCACATGGATCACTCCGAGCATTCGGTTGACGTTATTGTTACCGACCAGGGCATAGCTGATCTCAGAGGAAAAGATCCTGTTCAGCGTGCACATGAAATCATTGACAACTGTGCACATCCTATGTATAGGGATTTACTTCGCGATTATCTTAAGCTGGCAGAGAAGACCGGTGGTCAGACACCACACACTCTAAGGGCGTCGCTAAGTTTCCATACTTCATTCCTGACCGACGGAGATATGAGGGCAACTGATTTCAGTAAGTTCTGAGCCTGCTAATCTTCAATTCGAACGGATTTATTCACGATTGAGGAGTATAATAAAAAAACTGCATCTCATTGAGATGCAGTTTTTTTATTATACTGACAGATCTAAGGGTTAAGGAATAATGATTTTTTCACATTTTTTGCCTGTCAGTTTAAGATATATACCTTTCTCTGTGGGAACTGAGCTCAGGAGATGGCCTTGAAGGTCAAAGAAAAGTGTAGTATACTCCTGACTCTCTGTTTCAATGACTTCTACCGCTGAATTATAAAGCCACCGGAAATCACTCCATCCGTCGGCATTTTTATAATTGTTAACGGCCTGGGCAGGAACAATAAGTTGAGCATTATCTAAAGTAGCATCGCTCCACACGGTTCCTTCGCAGGAGGGAGGAGTAATGGCATCACTCTTGACATACATTAATTTATCGCATTCATAGAAGGCAGCTTGTTCAATTGTTTTAACAGAGGCAGGGATGTAGACCGAGGCAAGGGAAGAACATGCGTAAAAGGCTCCACTTTCGATATTCGTTACATTGGAAGGGACAGAGATGGACGTGAGATTCTTGCATCCGCTAAACGCCATGTATGACAAAGTTTTGAGACTTTGAGGAAGTGAAATTGAGCGAATTGAACTTCCGGAGAATGCACCTTGACTTATAGTTTTTATTGTGGATGGGAGAGTCATATTTTCGATGCCGGAGCCTGCGAAGGCATCAAAATCTATTTTGGTGATTCCTTCGGCAATGTTGACCGTCCTTAAAGCGGTGCAATCTTCAAATCCCATTGATGGAACGGTAGAGATCGTAGCCGGGAGAGAGACAGATGTCAAAGCGGTGCAATCAGCGAAAATTGCCTGTCCCATTTTACTGACACCGGAGGGAATATCTACAGATGTCAGTTTCTTGCAGCCCCGGAAAGTTCGGAATTCAAGCACCAGGGAGCTCTTAGGTTTATAGAATCTGATGCTTGTGATGGTGGTGTTCTGAAATGCTCCCTCCTCCACTTTGGTTAAAGATGAGGGAAGTGAAACAGAAGAGAATTTGCAGCCATAGAACGCTTCCATGCCGATGGTCTTTACTCCCTCCGGCACATCGAAGTTCTTCCCATTGTAGAAATTCGGGCAATTCGAGAAAGCATTCGCTCCAATTATTTTTAGAGTTACGGGGAAGCGGACACTCTTCAACTTGCACTTACTGAAAGCTGATGACATTATTTCGGTTACCTTATAGGTTTTGCCATCATCCGTCATAATATTATCCAGAATCATAATCTCTTTCGTCTGAGAAGTCTTGAGGCATTTCATTACAGCAGCCTCCTTTGAGGAGGTGTTGAGCTGATATTTAAGAGTGCCGTCATCAAACTGGATTAGGTCGGCGAATGCTGAGAAAGGGATTGCCATCACCAGTGAAATCGTTAAGCGTAACAGGGCTTTCATAAGTAAATTATTAAGTATCTATAATTCCAAACTAAGACGATAAGAAAGTCTTGTTTATATGTTGCAAAGTTAATGCCATATTCATTAGGAAAAATATAAATACGACCAAAGAGTGGAAAGATGCGACTTAATTAAAGATTATTAAAAAGAGCGAACAGTGATTCTGTCCGCTCTTTGGGATTATTTTTTAAGAGTTTCTGAGAATAAATTTATTCTTCAGCATTCTTTTTGTGGCATTTTCCACAAGGGTGGAAACGGCTTGTTCCATCGAAACAATGTGTGCATAGTTTATCTTTTGGCAATCCGATAGATTCAACAAGAGTTTCGATAGGATTGAATTTGAGAGATGAAAGTCCGAAGCGTTCGCGAATTTTTTCCACAAGAATATTATATTCCGGGGAATTGGTAGTTGCGTATTTATCAAGATTTTTATTAGGATCCCCTTCAAGTTCTCCAATTATTCGTCTTGTCAGGAGTTCCATATCGCTCTTGGAGGAGGTGAATCCAATGAAAGGACAACTGTAGATTAGAGGTGGACAAGCGATGCGAATATGAACCTCCTTAGCTCCGAGGTTGTAAAGATCTTGAACATTATCGGTGAGCTGAGTGCCACGCACTATTGAATCGTCGCAGAGGAGTGCTCTTTGATCAAGAAGCATTGCTCCATTGGGCACAAGTTTCATCTTGGCGACGAGATTACGGCGTGATTGTTCTGAGGGGGTGAAACTACGAGGCCATGTGGGAGTATATTTAGAGATGCATCTGCGGTAAGGCACCCCTTTGCCGGCAGCGTAGCCTAAAGCCATTCCGACACCCGAGTCAGGTATTCCGGCAGCACAATCCACTTCATTTTCATCTGTTTTACCCATTTCAAATCCGGATTTGAAACGCATGTCCTCAACATTTGTTCCTTCATAAGTAGATGTCGGGAATCCGTAATATACCCAAAGGAATGAACAAACCTGCATTTCATCTCCGGGAGCCGTTATGACTCTGACATCTTCCGGAGTAATTTCCACTACTTCGCCGGGACCAAGGTCGCGATAGTGTTCATAGCCCAGATTTGGAAATGCCGTTGATTCGGAAGAGGCGGCAAATCCGGAGCCATCAATTTTTTTGCCAATGATGATGGGGGTTCTACCGAGTTGGTCGCGTGCGGCAATGATAGAATTTTCAGTAAGGATAAGCAGCGAACAGGAGCCCTCAATTCTCTCGAACATTTGGGCAATACCCTCTTTGAAATTTGAGCCTCGGTTGATAAGGAGAGCCACGAGTTCAGTAGGGTTTGTTCTTCCGGAGGATAATTCTCCGAAATGAGCGCCTTCATTAAGAAGTTCCTTTTCAAGGCGGTCAAGATTGTTGATTTTAGCAACCGTAACGATGGCAAATTTCCCCAGATGAGAATTGATGATTATGGGTTGCGGATCGTTGTCGCTGATTACTCCTATTCCTATATTCCCTTTGAACTTATCAAGCTCATCCTCAAATTTTGTTCGGAAATAGGTGTTTTCAATGCTGTGAATACTTCTGCAGAAGCAGTTGTCAGCGGAGTCGAACGTTGCCATACCGGCTCGTCGGGTGCCGAGATGTGAATTGTAGTCAACTCCATAAAATAGTTCGTTTCGGCAGGCATCCTTGGATGCTGCTCCGAAAAAACCTCCCATAGAAACTTTTATTATAATTTATTTGAATGCAAAATTACAAAAAATCTGTTAAAAGCGAGGAGAGTAAAAGTTAAAAATTAGAATAAAAAATCGAATAAAGGCAATTTTGTTATTAGTCAGCAAGTTTAAGAGAACCGAAAAACAGCTGAAATTTTATAAGCCTAAGAGGAGGAGATATCCTTGAAAAGCACTATCCTGCTATCGATGGCACTCAGCCCCAAGGGTGAGGCTATTCCACGCAGAAATCCTATTGCAGTGGCATCATACACCTGAAGCAAGGAGATGTCGGGAGGATATACCTCTCCCATTTTTTTGACTTGAGTCAGCTGAATCTGAGTTATACGGAATTTGAGCCTATAATTAAGGTCATTCCTGATATATCCCTCTTTTGCCGCCCTATCAAGAAGGTTGTAGAAGTTGTTAATATATTTAATATAGGCTTCCTCGCTTCTTTTGCGCACTTCAGGGGGAAGATTATCGAAATCGCGCAGGAAGTCAACATTCATTTCCCTCAATAGCTGGCGATAATAATAAAACGACATCATGATGGAATCCATAACGGTTTCGGCATCTTTTTCGTAATTAAGAATCTTATCAAGGAGGATGAAATTCAACCTGTTCATCGCCTCGGCCGCCATTATATTCTTGTTTATGAACACCTCATAGAGTGTGCGTTTAGATACTGACAATTTAATGGCAATATCATCCATGGTGGAAGCTTTAATCCCTTTTTTCAGAAGGATAGCAAGAATCCGATCAACCAAATTGTCGTAATCAAACTTATTAAGCGTCATTTTTCTCATAACATGGACATGAATATGAGTAAGTAAAAAGATAGAAAAGATTTTTGAAAGTGCAAAGTTATAAAAAAACGGAAAAATCAAAATGATTCTTCCGTTTTTTCTTTAAAATTTATGAAA
>CAMWSM010000113.1 GCA_947176915.1 uncultured Porphyromonadaceae bacterium
CGCTTTCTCCGGATGTAGCGGACTGAGTTCAATAATAATCCCTGACTCGGTTACCTCTATCGATTTGTGGGCTTTCTCCGGATGTAGCGGGCTGATTTCAATAACAATCCCTAACTCTGTTACCTACATCGGTCCGGGCGCTTTCTCCGGATGCTCTGGACTGAGTTCAATAACAATCCCTGACTCTGTTACTGAAATCTACGGTTATACTTTCTATAATTGCGACAATCTTGAAACCGTTACTCTTCCACAGCAACTTGAATACCTTGAAGGTGACACCTTCTATGATTGTGAAGCTATAAAGGAAATCTTTTATAGAGGAGAAACACCGGTTGAAGTTTCTAAAGATGTATTTGCAACGTCCATTTATGAAAATGCCACTCTTCATGTGCCGGAGGGGAAAGAATCTCTATTCAAGGAGGTTTCTCCATGGATGTATTTCAAAAACATTAAAGGATGGAATGTGTCCGGTGTTGAAGAGGTAACTGCTGACAATGGAGATATTGACAAGTCGCAACCTTACGAAGTATATTCTCTCAACGGTGTCAAGGTAGGAGTCTCAACCGATGCTCTGGCTCCGGGAGTATACATAGTGCGTCAGGGCAGCAAAACTAAGAAAATCATCATTAACTAATTCTGCCCAACTTAACCTATACAACCGGAGAGGCGGATACACCTTTGTATCCGCCTCTCTTAATCTTCAAATTCCTTAATGTATTTTTTCAATATTGGAATCATTGCCGGTATATTGGTTTGAATTGCATCCCATAAAACCTCCTGGCTAATGTTGTAATACCCATGAACAAGATGATGACGCATACCTTGAATTTCCCGCCAATTTAATTCCGTATGAGATTCTTTGAAATCCTTTGTTATCATATATGCTGCTTCTCCTATAATTTCAACCATCTTTGTCAGGCCAAAAAAGAGAAGAGGATCTGTTTTAACGGATTCTAAAGAATGATTAACTTTTTCTTTTTCCAATAACAACGCCATATCTAACATGTGTTGTAGGCGCCCCGGATCTCTTAGTTTATCTCTCATATATCAGTATTTTATCGCGTTCAACAGATGGCCGGGCAAATTCTTTCAAACCTTTACGTTCTACTAAATCAACTTGAACCCCGGTTAAATCGGTTAAATCCATCAGCATTCCTCCCATTTTGAAGAGGGAAACGATACCTTTTGATTCATCATAATCAACAAGAATATCGATGTCGCTTTCGGGAGTCTCCTCACCACGGGAATATGAGCCAAAAAGCCATGCACGAAGAATTGGCTTGGTCTTCATGTATTCCTGTATTTGTGGAATCAATTTTTTAATTCTGTCATTCATAAATAACGGAAATGAGGGTAAATATCCTAATAAACAAATTTATGTGCGTATATACAATTTTTTATCGACATTTCAAGATGAAATTATGGCACTCTTTCCAATAAAAAACTGGAGAGGCGGATGCAAAAGCGCCCCCGTCTCTTTATCTTCTTTACACCAGGAATAGGACCGCGAGGGAGGCGAATACGAGTGAGATGTTGGCGACAGCGTAGGTGATGGTGAAGCCGAGGTTGGGGAGATCGCTCTGAAGAGTCTCGGTGATGGCTCCGATGGAGGCTACGCTGCAACGCCCCCCGGCTACACACCCCAAGGTCTCGGGGATAGAGAAATGGAAAAGCTTGCGCGCAATCAAAATGTTTATGACCAATCCTAAAATCGTACATGCCGCTCCTATGAGGAATATGAGCCATCCCGCCTGCTTCAAGCCGTAGAGGAAGGAGGCGCCGGCTGTGATTCCGATAATAGCGATGAACATGTTCGCTCCTAAATTCTGAAACATCCATAAGGCTGCAACCGGTATGCGTCCGAAGGTGGGACGGCGAGTGCGCCACCATCCCAAAAGAATGCCCATTACCAACGCACCCACACTTGCTCCTAACGACATGGGTATTTCATTTATATCAATGGCAAAGGCTCCCAACAGGCAGCCTGCGGCTATTCCCAAACCGATAAACACCATGTCGGAGGAATCGGTCTGGCGGTCGGCATATCCTATCTCAGCAGCTGCGGAGGCTACGTCTCGCGGCCAGCCGACAAGGGTGAGAACATCTCCGGGATATAGCTCTGTCTTCAACATGACCGGAATGCCGAGACCGTTACGCTTTATGGAGGCAACCATCACCCTCTCCATATAGGGCTGCTCGCGCAGTTCTCCGAATGTCATCCTCACGGAGGATGAGAGAGTTACGGGAGTCTTTTCCGCACCGAAATTCAGAAGTTCCGGATCCGGCTCCTCCTCTCCGATACGTGTGCCGAGGGCTATCATCTGTTCCCTTCTTCCGGCTATAACCACATTTTCGCCGTTAGAGATTGAGACATTTTCCGAAGGGTCGTATATTTTCCCTGCGGAACGAATCCTTTCAACGAAGACAATCACTCCAAGGGAACGTAGGTATTCTTCCGTCTCTTTGATGGTTCGAGGGGTTGCGAAAAACTCATTGCCGACTTTGAACCCTCGGAACGCCACATTACGGGATGCCTGAATCTGACCCGGTGCGAGATGACCTGAATTGTCCATCTCCCCCTCAATACGAGCCACCTCATCTTTCACTTTCTTCATTCCTCCCATCATTTTCGGAGCCATTGAGGTTAGAAACCATACCGTTCCCACCGTTCCGAACATATAGGTTACGGCATAGCAAGCCGGAATTATCGTATGGAGATATTGCCGCTGCGCTTCGTCTACGGGCAATTCCTTAACTGTGTCGCTGACCATTCCGAGACAAGCAGATGCTGTCTGTGCTCCGGCATACAGACCGGTGGCGATGCCATTGTCATAGCCCATCAGGAAAGCTGCTCCTATGATTATGCCGGCGCAGACAATGGCTTCGACCACTGCGAAGAGAGCCTGGCGCAGTCCCGGACCTTTGAGGGCATGCACGAATTGCGGACCTACGCTGTAGCCGGTGGCGAACAGGAAGAAGAGGAAGAATATATTCTTAACGATATCGGGAATATCTATCTTCATTTGCCCTATGATCACTCCGACAATAAGAGTAGCGGCGATAGAGCCTAAAGAGAAACCTTTGAACCGTTGTCGGCCAAGCCAGAAGCCAAGTCCAAGTGTGAGGAAAATAGGTATAAGAGGATGAGTACGGAAAAAAGTCAATATTGTTTCCATATAATTCAGAAAAATTGATTGTTAGCCCCAAATCAGGTTTCAGCTGCGGGTTAAATGGCTGGAGTTTGCCTTCCGAAAAAACGCTTGATGAGATGAAGCCATGCAAATTTAAGAAAAAAACTTTCTTCCATCAAGTTTTCTTGGGGAGTTAAGGAATTATTGTTAACTTTATGCTTTCTGTTTCCTTCGGGGAGTCAGAGAGACTAATCTTGATAATATTGAAATTATGAAAAAAATATTCTTAACCGGTATTATGGCATTGAGTTCTATAATCGGTATGGCACAGAGTGAGATGATTTCAAATCCTATAGGGTCGGTATTTGCCCGTGAGGGAGGTGAGACACCGGCAGGTACATTCCGATTCACAAGCGGTGGTTATGAGGTTTATACAATCCATTCCTCCGACAAATCATCTCAGCCGGTTTCTTTGTATTATGGTGAAAATAATGTAGATAAGGAAAAGGTGGATGCAATGGCTCCCGATGGATGTGTCCCTACCTCAATGAGTTATTTTCTGGTGAAGACTACAGACGGGATTGTGATGTTTGACACAGGTTTGCCGTCAGCCAAAGGAGGCAAGACAGAGGAGCATCTCTCTTCACTCAATATTTCCCCAAAAGATATAAAGGCAGTTTATCTTACTCATGGCCATTTCGACCATATAGGAGGGCTTCTTGATAATGACGGAAATGCAGTGTTCCCGAATGCTACGCTCTACATATCTTCGGATGAACTTGCCTCCATAAGAACATCAATGTCTGAGGCGACTGCCCGGATAGAGAAAGCATATATCGGGCGACTGGTGGCATTCGGATTCGGAGAAATTCTTCCGGGCAACGTTCTCCCGATCTCGGCAAAAGACCATACGCCCGGGCATACCGCTTACCGTCTCGGTCAGTTGTTATTTGTAGGAGATCTTATGCATGGTGCTTCACTTCAGCTTCTTGACCCGACAATATGTGCAAATTATGATGCCGATCGTCAGCAGGCAATTGATTCAAGAAACCGTATTCTATCTTACGCCGTGTCAAACTCTCTTACCGTGCTCTGCGCACACGTCCCCGGCAACGGCATAATCTTTTAACCTCGACTAATAAATCTTAGCATGACACAAATTAAGGTAATACTTTGAAAATATTAAAGTGGTACTTTAATATAAATCAAGTATCTAAAAAAGAGAGGATTGAATCCTCTCTTTTTGCGGAGTGACCGAGATTCGAACTCGGGATACGCTTTGGGCGTATACATGCTTTCCAGTTGTAGTGTGTCTATTCAAGTAACTGTTATACAGATAATTAAGTTGCTATATATGACATGCGCAAGTGGTGCGCAAGCCAATAAAATTTTAACCCACATTTATTTGTTGGAGCACTTACAATTATCAGAATCAGTTCTTCGAGCTAAAAGTTCTTTTGCTGAAACCACTATCGGCTGACCATTAGTATCAGCAATTACCATATCCTGCCCCAGGGCTGCTTTTCGATGCAATAAAGATTCGTATGATAGTTTAAGCCCATTTGTTATTTTGGCAAATAATTTTATTTCTTCTTGTTCTGGCATTTGTATGAGTATATTAAGTGTGGTAACTATAATATAGTGCATCTTTACCGGAATGCGCTGTATTTTAATTATTTTACGCTATTATTAACATTTGGAAATAAGTTTAAACAACTTCATCATTTTAGTTGAGAATTTAGCAAAAATCTATGTCATTTTGCAATGGATTAATTACTCAAATTCATCGAGATATTTTTCAAGAATAGGAATCATATACGGGATATCATTCTGAATGGTATTCCACAAATCATCTGGGCTGATTTTGAAATAACCGTGCACCAGCACGTGTCGCATTCCGATAATTGTAGTCCAAGGAAGTTCGGGATGACTATCAACGAATCCATGAGTCAGCTTATAAGCAGCCTCGCCAATTATCTCAGTCATCTTGGTCAGTCCATAGAAGAGAATTTTATCGTTGAGGAGTTCCTCGAAGGTATGATGAGATTTTTCTTCCGCGATGTTTCTTGCCATTTCGAGCATATGTTCGATTCGGCCCTTATCTCTAATTTACTCTCTCATAAATTAGAATTTTATCGTGTTCTACACTTTCTCTTGCAAACTGCATTAATCCACGATTGTCGACTAAATCTACTTGGTTTCCCAATAATTCAGAAAGATCCATCAACATGCCTCCCATCGTGAACAGAGAAAATCTTCCGTTCGAACGATCATAATCAACAAGAATATCGATGTCGCTTTCGGGGGTTTCCTCACCACGGGAGTACGAGCCGAAAAGCCATGCCCTAAGTATAGGCTTGGTCTTCATATATTCCTGAATTTTCGGAATAAGGCTTTTAATGCGGTCATTCATCATAATAATATGTTATGGCGAAAAATCCCGCAGGCAGTACTGCTTGCGGGATTCATCAATTGCGGAGTGACCGAGATTCGAACTCAGGATACGCTTTTGGCGTATACACGCTTTCCAGTTGTAGCGTGTATCTCTCCAACTAACTGTTATACAGATTATTAAATTACTCTCTATGACATGCGCAAGTGGTGCGCAAGCCTTACATCACCGCAAAGATAATAAAAAATCTTCACATAGCAATAACTTTTCTTATTGAGTCTGAGAAATTTTTATTAACTTTGTAATTACATATTGCCTGCGGAGTCCCGATATGGGGTCGCGAGGCGGGATGCAGACATATTACAAGAGCGTTTATCAAGTGCTTGTTCTTGACGGATTGAAATCTGACAGTTTCAAAATCTGAGTCGGGAATGAGGTAACGATAGGCGCCTTTCGGGTGTGATAAAATCTACCAATAGATTAAGAATTAAAGAATAATTTCTAACATCTTGAAATTAGATTAAATATGAAGAAAATCATATTTTTATTGGCACTATTGTTGGCATTGCCAAGTTTCGCCCTTGATTTCAAATACACTTATGAAGGGCAAACTCTGACCTATACCGTCATCGATGAAGAAGCAAAGACATGTATGACAAAGGAGGGAACTCACGATCAATTTTATAAAGAGCTTCATTACGGTAATTATGTGGCGGGAGCTATAACAATCCCGAAAATAGCAAAATATGGAAAAAAAGAATACTCAGTTATCTCAATCGGAGAGTGTTCTTTCTCTGGATGCAGCCGCCTGACCTCAGTGATAATCCCCGCCTCCGTTACCTCAATCGGAGAATATGCTTTCTACGGATGTAGTGGCCTGACCTCAGTGACAATTCCTAACTCCGTCACCACTATCCCTTACGGTGCTTTCTCCGGATGTAGTAGCCTGACCTCAGTGACAATTCCCGA
>CAMWSM010000114.1 GCA_947176915.1 uncultured Porphyromonadaceae bacterium
TTTATTTCAATGCCTGACTTTTTTTGATTAACTTTGCAAATGATTTTGATAATAAAGTGATTTTTCAATTACTTTTGAAACCCTAAAAAGTAAAACATTTTCAATAATGGGACTTTTTTCTTTTACACAGGAAATAGCAATGGACTTGGGAACAGCCAATTCCATAATTATTCATAACGATAAAATCGTTGTAGACGAGCCGTCTGTAGTAGCGATTGAGAATAAGACAGACAAATTGCTTGCAGTTGGCAACACTGCTCATTTAATGGAAGGTAAGGAGCCTCCAGGCATCCGCACCATACGTCCTTTGAGAGATGGCGTTATAGCTGACTTTAATGCCGCTGAACAGATGATCAGGGGCATGGTTAAGATGGTAAGTTCTAAAAGAAGATGGTTCTCTCCTTCTTTAAGAATGGTTGTCTGTATCCCTTCAGGCTCAACTGAAGTAGAAATCCGTGCTGTACGTGACTCTTCCGAACACGCTGGTGGCAGGGATGTATATATGATTTACGAGCCGATGGCGGCTGCCCTTGGCATTGGACTGGATGTTGAGGCTCCGGAGGGAAACATGATTGTTGATATAGGTGGAGGCAGTACGGAAATTGCAGTCATTTCATTAGGCGGAATAGTAAGTAATAAGAGTATTCGCCTCGCTGGAAACGACCTTACTGCAGATATTCAGGAACACATGGGCCGCGTCCACAATCTTAAAGTGGGGGCAACTATGGCTGAACAGATTAAGATAAACGTGGGTTCTGCATTGCCTGTTCTTGATAATCCGCCTGAACCATTTATTGTAAGGGGACCAAATAGAATGTCTGCCTTGCCAATGGAAGTTCCTGTGACGTATGAAGAAATTTCTCATTGCATAGATAAGTCAATTTCCCGTATGGAAGCAGCAATTCTCGCTGCTTTGGAGGAAACTCCACCGGAGCTTTATGCAGATATTGTAAAGAATGGCATCTACCTCGCCGGTGGAGGCGCATTGCTTAAAGGTCTTGCAAAACGATTTACTGATAAAATCAGAATTGAATTTAAAATTGCTGAGGATCCATTACATGCAGTGGCAAAAGGCACTGGTGTTGCATTGAAGAATATCAATAAGTTCTCATTCCTTATCCGATAAAGACTGCTTTCATTTACGACAAAATATTTTGGAATTCAATTGCTGCCACGCACGACATCTCATAGAGGTGTCGTGCGGAAGGTGGCTTTTAAATATTTTTGGATAAATGAGAAATTTGCTTAACTTTATCATAAGATATGGACGATGGTTTGTATTTGCTTTTTACATAACCATAAGCTGTTTATTGTTAGTTAGCAATAATTCCTATCAACAATCCATATTCTTGACATCGGCCAATCTTGTGTCAAATTCGGTTTATACTGGTGCTTCTGAAGTAACAGGTTATTTCCATCTGAAAGCTATAAATGAAAGTCTTCAGGCAAGTAACGCCATTTTGGAAAATGAAGTTCTGAACTTAAGACATCAGATCGATGAATACAAGACCATCCTGGCTGACTCAATAGAGCTTCCCCCCGTAGCAAAACGATTTGACTACGTTCAAGCCACTGTTATTAATAATAGTGTAAGACATCCTCGTAATTATTTCTCAATTAATAGAGGCGCAAAGGATGGCGTGAAGGTTGGAATGGGTGTTGTTGACCAGAATGGTATTGTTGGAATTGTAAATGTAACCGGAGACAGAACATCACGTGTTATTTCCATTCTTAACGAAACACAACATTTCTCCGTACGGCTAAAAGATACAAATTTCATCGGGTCTCTCTCTTGGAGAGGAGGAGACCCCTCGATAGCATATATGGAGCAAGTGCCCAGACATGCTCGATATCAGGCAGGAGACACTATAGTAACCAGTGGCTACTCGACAACATTCCCGGCAGATATTCCTGTGGGAGTGGTCATGAATCGCATACATGGGAGTGATGACAATTTCTTTATCCTTAAAGTAAGACTCAATTCTGATTTCAGGGCGCTCAGTACAGTCAGAGTGATTAAAGATGAGTATAAATCAGAACTTGATTCACTTCAGAGTTTTGACTTTTCTCCCACAAAATAAAAAATAATAGATGAATAAGGACATATTTCAATTTGCAGTGCTATTTTTAGTAATGGTCCTCGTTCAGGTCCTGATTTGCAATCATATAGCTATTTTTGATGTTGCTATGCCGATTGTATTTATTTATTTTATTATCCGCCTGCCAATTTCATTGGGATTAAGTATTGTCTTCACCCTGTCCTTTTTATTAGGACTTGTTGTTGATATTTTTTCTGACACTCCCGGCGTCAATGCTTTGGCATGCACTCTGGTAGCCTCTCTTAGAAGGCCAATTTATTACGCCTATGTACCACGTGATGATAAGACAAAGGATTTAATTCCATCTATCTCTTCTTTAGGTTTAGGGGTATATGGAAAGTATCTCATAAGTCTGGTAAGTATTTATTGCTTTTTAGCTTTTTCAATTGAGTATTTTAATTTTGCCGATGTCGAGGAGGTTGTATTGTTGGCGGTTTCGAGCAGTGTCCTTACATTCATCTCCTTATTGGCTTTTGATTGTTTAATCATTTCAAAGAAGTGACAAAAGATTACAAACTCGCCAAACGCAGATATGTCATTGGAGGATTCATCTGTCTGATTGTTTTGATTTATATTTTTCGTCTTTTCACTCTTCAGGTTGGTGACGATAAGTATAAAGAAAACGCAGACAGCAATGCCTTTCTGAGAAGAGTCATATATCCGGCACGAGGTTTGATATATGATCGTAAGGACAGACTGGTAGTATTTAATCAGCCTGCCTATGATGTGATGTTGATTCCCAAGGATGTTGGGGACTTTGACACTCTAACTTTGTGTAGTGTCTTGAATCTGACAAAGGAACAATTATTGGAAAAATGGGCTGAAATGAAAAATCCCAAGAAGAATCCGGGGTATTCAGCTTATACTCCACAGAAACTTATATCTCATCTTTCTCCTGAGGATTATGGAAGATTGCAGGAAAAACTTTATCTCTTCCCCGGTTTCTTTATCCAGACACGAACCATCCGGCAATATAACTATGCAGCAGCCTCCAATGTATTAGGAAATATCCGAGAGGTATCAGCGGCAGATGTGGAAAGAGATCGTTATTATAGATCTGGCGATTATACCGGCGATTTAGGTGTCGAAAAGAGTTATGAACATCATTTAAGAGGGATAAAGGGAGTCGAGATCCTCATGAAGGATGCTTATGGAAGAATCAAAGGAAAATACGAAAATGGCATTAATGATGTCCCTCCCCTTTCAGGAAGAAATCTGAAGCTTTCTATTGACATTGAATTACAGGCTTACGGAGAGGAATTGATGAGAAATAAGATTGGAGCAATTGTTGCGATTGAACCAAAGACAGGCGAGATTCTTGCGCTGGTTTCATCTCCTAATTATGATCCCTCCTTATTGATTGGAAAAGAAAGAGGTAAAAATTATGCGGCACTTGTGAAAGATCCCTATAAACCTCTTTATGATCGGGCACTTCAAGGTGCCTATCCGCCCGGTTCTACCTTCAAGCCAACTCAGGGTTTAATTTTTCTTCAAGAAGGCATTATTACCACATCCACTCAGTATCCTTGTTATCATGGATATATTAATAAAATAAGGGTTGGATGTCATGGACATGGTTCTCCAATTGCATTGAAGCCGGCTCTCCAGACATCTTGCAATGCTTATTTCTGCTGGGGATTTAAAAATATGATTGATAAAAGGGGCACCCGCGCTTATGATCAATTTGAAAAGTGGAAAAATTACCTTGTGGAAATGGGATACGGATATAAATTAGGTGTTGACCTTCCTTCCGAAAGCCGTGGCTTTATTCCTAATTCTGAATTTTATTCAAAATCATTCAGAGGACCTCGTTGGAGTGCTAATTCTATTATTTCTGTATCTATTGGCCAGGGAGAGGTGCTCGCCACTCCCCTACAGATTGCCAATCTTTGTGCTACAATTGCAAACCGTGGATATTTCTATACACCACATGTTGTCAAATCAGTCCAGGATACCGTTTTAGATGAGAAATATCGAACAAAGCATGCCCCTAAGATCAACAAGGAATATTATGATGATATTGCTGAAGGGATGCGTATGGCTGTATTAGGAGGAACCTGTAGAGGAGCGGCTCTTCCCGGCATAGAGGTTTGTGGCAAAACCGGTACGGCTCAAAATCCTCATGGAAAGGATCATTCCGCATTCATGGGATTTGCTCCCTATTCGGATCCTAAGATAGCGATAGCGGTATATGTTGAGAATGCTGGCTTTGGAGCAACTTTTGGAGTGCCTATTGGCTCTTTAATGATGGAAAAATATCTTACCGGAGATATATCACCGGCAAGAAAGGGATTAGAAGAGAGAATGTTAAATTCTAATACAATTGTAAATAGTGGCGTCAAAAAACACTGAGGCAAATATTTCCGTATTTAAATCCTTGGATTGGATCACCATTTTGATATATCTCCTGCTGGTGTCAGCAGGAGCAGTAAGCATTTATGCTGCAAGTTATGATTTTGATAATGCCAGCATATTTGATTTTTCTGAATTTTCAGGTAAACAGTTTTTATGGATCGGTCTTTCCCTACTTATTGGATGTGTGATCTTGCTTTTGGACTATAGAATTTATGAAACCTACGCATATCCAATTTACGGAGTTGTTATTCTAATTTTGATTGCTACTATTTTTTTAGCCCCTGATATTAAAGGCTCAAGATCATGGTTGGTATTCGGGCCCGTGAGTTTGCAGCCGGCGGAATTTGGAAAATTTGCAACTGCTTTAGCTTTGGCTAAATTATTTAATTCGTATAATTTCACTTTAAATGCAAAAATCTCAAATTATTTCAGGGCATTAATAATAATATTCTTGCCAATTTGTCTTATCCTTCTTCAAAGGGAAACAGGAAGTGCTCTTGTTTATTTTTCTCTGATATTTGTATTATACAGAGAGGGAATGAGTGGTTTGATATTGCTCTCAGTGGTTTGCGCGATTCTTTTTTTCGTAGTTGCCGTAAAATTTTCAGAGCCTCTGATATTGAACATTCCTTTAGGAGAATTTTTAGTTTTCCTATTGATAATGTTGATTTTTTCCGCGATGTTGCTCTTCTATTGTAGAGACTTTATTATCGCCCGTAACGTGATTCTTGGTTTTATTATTTCCGGAATTATCGTTGCGATTCTGTCAGTCTGTGGCGTCACTGTAAATGGTGTCATCTATTTTTGCAGTATCCTTGGAGTTGCTGTAGTATATACTCTTATCGGGATGTTCCATCACAGGATTGAGAAATTCCTAATATCAGTTAGTTTTGTAATTGTGTCTATTTTATTCCTTTTCTCCGTTAATTATGTTTTTGGAAATATTCTTGAACCTCATCAGCAGACACGTATAAAAGTTGCTCTTGGCATCGAAGAAGATTTAAGGGGTGCAGGCTATAACGTAAATCAATCAAAGATTGCTATCGGTTCGGGAGGATTAACCGGAAAGGGTTTCCTGAATGGAACTCAGACCAAATTGAAATACGTTCCTGAGCAACATACTGACTTTATCTTTTGTACTATTGGCGAGGAAGAGGGCTTTATAGGTTCAACTGCTGTCCTGGTGCTATTTACAATTCTTATTTTAAGACTCATCAATATAGCAGAACGTCAACGTACGGCCTTTGGGAGAGTTTACGCATATTGTGTTGTCTCCTGTCTTATATTCCATCTATGCATTAATATTGGTATGGTTATCGGATTATGCCCTGTAATAGGAATACCTTTACCCTTTTTCAGTTATGGCGGATCCGCTTTATGGGGCTTTACAATCTTCCTATTCATCCTTCTTAGAATTGATGCATCCAGAAAAGAACGTCGTGATTAAATATTGAATTATTTCTTTCCCATGACGAAATTTTTCTATTTTCAATTGTTATAAATATAAATAATATATAATTTTGTGATAATCTAAAAAACACTGCCTTTTTATCTTCCGAATTATATTTTTGAAGGATAGAGGCGATACTAAAAAATACAAAGATATGGCAAATAAGAGAGTATTCAAGAAGTCGGCTGAAGCTATCGGTGCATCAGTATGTGAATCTATGATGACAACTTATTATAATACTGAAGAGGTTGACAAAAAAGCAATTGAACAAGCAATTGCTAAAGTTTTGGGAGCTGTTGGCGCTGCGAGAAGTAATGCAAACATCACATTCGATAAAGGCGTCCGGGCATTTGATTCTCTGGCAGAATATTCACATGCTAAGAAAGATTTCTATAAAAAATTATTCACAAAAATAAGCGACGACTTCAATAATGAGCTTGATCAGGCTTTGAAACAATATAACGGTGCAATTCCCGAGTCGGTTAAAGAAGCTCAAAAAGAAAGTGTTTCTAAGTAATTATTTCTGAAATTCTATTTATAAACTCATCTTACAGATCCC
>CAMWSM010000115.1 GCA_947176915.1 uncultured Porphyromonadaceae bacterium
AAATAATCAAAAATCCTGAACCGGCATAAATCTTTTTCTCTTTAAAAAATATTAATATTTCCAAGATTAACTTTAAAATCCCTCTTATTTTGAAATTTATATTCTATCTTTGCATACGATTATATCCTTCTTCCAATGAAGTAGTGAGTATCGGTCTAAAATTAAATAGTATTCTTTATCAAACTAATAACTGATATTAATCTGCTATGTTATCTTTTATTATTGCCCTTATTGCCCTCATCGGGGGCTATTTCATATACGGGGCATTGGTTGAAAAAATCTTCAACAGCGATTCCCGGCGTGCCACTCCCGCCACGACAATGGCCGACGGTATTGATTATGTGGCTCTCCCTACATGGAAAGTTTTCCTTATTCAATTTCTGAATATTGCCGGAGTAGGTCCTATCTTCGGAGCGATCATGGGTGTGATGTACGGCCCGGCAGCCTTCCTATGGATTGTATTGGGCACAATATTTGCCGGTGCGGTACATGATTTCATTTCAGGCATGATCTCAATAAGAATGGGTGGGAAATCCCTCCCGGAGATTGTCGGAAGTGAATTAGGGAATAAAATCAAGATGGTGATGAGCATCTTCACCTGCATCCTTCTTGTTATGGTGATCGCTGTCTTTGTAAGGACTCCCGCAAACCTGCTCGCTACCCTCACTCCTGAACATCTTCATGCAACCTTCTGGGCAATCTGCATTTTTTCCTATTACATCCTTGCCACACTCCTGCCTGTGGACAAATTAATAGGCAACCTATATCCGATATTCGGTTTCGCTCTTCTTTTCATGGCTGTGGGTATAATGGGCTATATGATTTTCCATGGCATGGACATACCTATGGGTTTTTCAGAAGGTTTGGCAAACAGACATCCTTCCGGAGAAGCCGCTCCTATTTTCCCTATGATGTGCATCTCGATCGCTTGTGGGGCAATATCAGGATTCCATGCCACGCAAAGCCCCATGATGGCACGTTGCATTCAAAATGAGAAATATGGTCGCCCGGTATTCTACGGAGCTATGGTTTCGGAAGGAATCGTTGCCTTGATATGGGCTGCCGCTGCCATCACTTTCACGGGCGGATATGACAAACTCGCCGGCTATATGGCTGAAAATGGAGCGGATGCCGGAATACTCGTTCATGAAGTTTGCGTGAAATGGCTCGGGACATTCGGCGGCATTCTTGCAATATTAGGAGTAATTGCCGCTCCTATAACTACAGGCGATACAGCCATGCGTAGTCTGCGTCTCATCATCGCCGACTCTATCAATGTAAGTCAAAAGAAATTTATCAAGCGTCTTCTCATCACTCTTCCCATAGTTGGAGTGAGCTATCTTCTCATAAATATAAACTTTGACGTTCTCTGGAGATATTTTGCATGGTGTAATCAGACCCTCTCAATATTCACCCTCTGGGCTTGCAGTGTTTATCTCGCCCGTCATGGGAAACAGTATCTCATTACTATGATTCCCGCAATGTTCATGACAATGCTCTGCATAACCTTTATCTGTTACGCCCCGTTGGGATCATACGTAGAGGGTGTTGGATTACCGATGGTCTATAGTCAGGGAATCGGGCTGATAGCTATGGCTGTTTGCACGTATCTCTTCATCCAATGGAAAAGAAATCTCAGTTCATCTGCCACTATGCTTGCAGAAGATTAAAGTTTTTTTCGTAATGCTTGGGAGGGGATTGCTCCGCAATCCCGCTATGTAATAAGAAGGAAATCCCTTTTTACTGACGAAGCGGGATTGCGGAGCAATCCCCTTCCAAGCATTATATCCAATTATGTTTTATGCCACACCTTTTTCTTTTTTAATCAATAACAATATTCACGCTTATGAGAAACCTCCTGCTCTTACCATTTCTTATTTGCCTTTGCCTTAATGTTCTGGATGAGAATACAACAGGTTGTAAAGAAATTCAGAAGAATCCTGCGACACATGAAGATTCCATCATAAAGTTTATTGAATATCACAAAACCGTTCATCCATATTCTCACTACCGTGATATCTATAAAAGTTTCATGCAAGATTATTTCGGACCGGGACACCTCCTTCTAAATACCGAAAAATCAAAAGCCTATTTGAAAGATGAATTGGCAAGGGGGTGTGTCTTCGGGGGAGCGCTGTATGAGCCGACAGGATTTGAAGGCAATTTCATAAGAGTAAATTTATCTCTTCTAAAAGATAGTGTGATGGCATTAGATACTTTTTTTGAGATTTTTGCAAAAAGCGCTCAAGGAGTTGTGCCCCCCTCCGATGATAGGTGGATAAAGGAATGGCTGACAGTAGATTCATTAATGCAAGCCCATAATTTTCATTATAATAATGAAGAAACTGAACGTAAGGAAATAATAAACAGTCTAAAGACGGGAAATTTTGTTGTGCATCATTCCCAGGCTTTCAATGATTCCTCAAATTTTCATTATAGGATTATTTCCAAAGAATTATTCGAGTCTGATATTCTCCCTTTGATAATCAAAACAACAAAACAATAATCTGACAACCATCTACGATTATTTTCTGTTTTCAGAAGAATACTGTAACAAACGGCTTTCGAAACTGTCATTTAAGAAAAACTTTATATTTCATTGATTAAAGCCTTTATGACAAATCGAATTCTAACATCAGTATTCTGTTTCTCTTTCGTGATAGCGGCGATGGCTCAATCAGAAACGACTGACAGCGTAAAAACCCAGGAACTCAACGAAGTAGTAGTAGATGGACGCACACAACGTGTGATTGATCGCGGTGTGGAATATATACCTGCTAAAAAGGTAAAGAAAGCGGCTATCGACGCGACGCAGCTCTTAACACTGATGAATATTCCGCAGCTTGATATAACTCCCGGCAGCATGACTGTCAAGACTTATGCCGGAAAGGATGTAGGAATGTTCATTGATTTCAAGGAAGCGACGGATGAAGATTTACAGGGATTACGCCCGGAAGATGTTCTTCGGGTCGAGGTTTTGCAATATCCCGAAGACCCTCGGTTCGGAGGGCAAGCCGAAGTTGTCAACTTCATAATGAGGAAATATGAATGGGGCGGATATACCAAACTGACTGCCACCGGAAATACTCTAAATATCGACCGAGGGAGAGGAGTATTATATTCTAAATTTACAAAACGCAATTGGACATTTGATGCAAACGTGACAGGCTCAATCTCTCATAACGATAATTTTCAGGAGAATAATGTAGAGAGTTTCCGAAATATTAATGTCGGAGGTCAACATTATGATGAAATAATCCGTTCTTCACAATCAGGAGGTAACTATCTTCAACAAACCAATTCGCAAGCAGTGTCGTTCCGGGCATCTTATGAAACAAAATCTACTGAGATTATCCACACTGTTTCTTATAATCGAGCAGGTACACCTCTTACAAGGAATTTGGCAGAAGTCAGTTACTCACCGGCACTTTTCTCAGCCTCATCCGCTCTTTCCAACGAATCCGGACAGACAATTTCACCTCGCATAAGAGCTTACTATTACTTCGCCCTACCTAAAAATAATTCTCTGATCGCTTCCTGGAGTTTTACTTATGGAAGCAATCGAAGAAACTCATCCTATCAGCTTGGCGAGCTTGCACCAATTATAAACAACAACAAAGAAACATCTTACGCTCCTGTTGTTACTCTTCAGTATTCCAAAAAGTTTCCAAACAATAATACTTTAAGGACTTCCTTAATGACCTATACAACTCTTTATCGAACTCATTACGAAGGTTCGTACAACGGATTTCAGAAACTTCTCTCATCCGAGAATATGTTATTTCTTGAATACTTGAAGAATTGGAAATGTGGTTTAAATCTTTATTCACGTATTGGCATGTCGTATGTTATCGGGCGTCTGAATGGAGTAAACACCTTGGAGCAGTGGAATCCTCGCCTTGGCTTGCAACTGCAATATAAGATAAACGACAAAAATTCCGCGTCCCTTGAGGGGTGGTGGGGAAATAATCACCCGACGCCCGCCTCTTCAAATTCCGCGATGGTTCAAAGCAATGAGCTTCTTTGGCTTCAAGGCAACCCCGAACTGCGCAACACAACATTCATCACTTCATCTGCTTCTTATACATTTGTTCCTACTAATATATTGAATCTGTCGGCAACCTTGGAATATTATGGTTTCCTTAATAAAACCGCTCATGAATATTTCTCCTTGCCCGGATACGACGGGGTGATACGCAAAGAAATAAACAGCGGAGATTTCCACAATTATTCAGCTTATCTCACAGCAGCACTCAAATTATTCAATAATTCCTTATCACTTCGCGGTTCAGCGCAGATAAAAAGGATGGCTGGATCAGGCATTGATGCCCAATCGATGAACCTTATAATGGCTAACCTCCAAGCCAATTATTATTTCAAAAATTTTTCTTTCGTTTTATATTACCGGACACCAGCGAAAAACCTCGCACCGTTTGATTATGGATTTAGGTATCGCTACAAAAGCACATACGGCTTTTCAGCAAACTATTCCGTTGGTGATTTAAAACTCTATCTTCAATTCAGAAACTGGTTCAACAGATTTCAATATTTCTCCGACTTTGATTCTGAAAGATATTCGGCACACGGCTGGCAATGGAGCAGCGACCTTGCCCGTTCTGTTCAACTTACGCTTTCTTACACTTTCCCATACGGCAAAAAAATAAAGCGCAATAATGAAATTCAAACTTCGTTAGAAAGCAATAGCGCAATATTGAAATAACTCCCGGCAACTCTCTGAAAATCCTAAAAGAGGGTGCAGTTCAAAAATGTGAACTACACCCTCTTTTAGGAGGAGGGATTAGAGATATGTCTTGGCAAGACTTTCAACTGCTTTTTCGTCAACCTTCAATTTGCCATCTTTATCCTTTATCACATAATCCTTAATGGCATAGAAATCCGGATTCTGTGCCACCTGCCAATCCATAGCATCCTCTGTTTCATCTCCCTGAGCAAGGGTTTCCTCCTCTATTGCCTCCATATTGTCTGCGATACCCTCCAATTCATCTTTTCCATTAATAGCAACTACATCCAAAGTAGCCGGATTTATTCTTAATTGAGGATTTGCATCGAAATAGTCAGGAGCATCCACATATAAAGTTACGGCATGAGCAATAGCCTTTACCAATTCTTCACGAGTCATAATCTATTTTTTTAATAAAGTTTTAATTTACTAATAGAACAACCATCTCTTCGGCTTGGTTTAATCTCTCTTTTCTTAACTTCCTGAAGATTTGAACCATTTTTATTTGTGATGTTTTATTATTAACTTTACAATTTGAAAACTTATAAAAAAGCTAAGATAATGCCGATGTGGAATCCCTGGCATGGATGCCATAAAATTAGTGCAGGCTGCAAGCACTGCTACGTATATAGAGAGGATGCCGCTTTCGGAACAGCGGTGCCCTCATTTGAAGTGCGGAAGACCTCTTCATTTAACTTGCCTATAAGACGGGACAGGAAACGCAACTGGAAATTTCCATCAGGAACGGAGTTTGCACTCTGCTTCACATCTGATTTTCTAATTGAAGAGGCAGATGAATGGAGAAATGAAATTTGGGATATAATAAGAATTAGGAAAGACTGTCGTTTTTTTTCTTCACAAAAAGAATTGAACGGCTTTCAGAATGTTTGCCCGAAGACTGGAACGAGGGATATGATCATGTAGCCATAGGATGCACAGTGGAAAATCAAGATAGAGCCAATTTCAGGATGCCCGTTTTTCTCTCACTTCCCATAAAACATCGTCTTGTAATTGTAGCTCCCATGATTGAGCGCATAGATCTCCGCCCTTACCTCATTCCAAGTCTTATAGAGGAAGTCAGCGTAGGGGGTGAATCAGGTAAATATGCGCGAGCGCTTGACTATGATTGGGTATTGGATATGCACCGACAATGCAAGGAGGCCAAGATTCCATTCAGTTTTCATCAGACAGGTTCTTACCTTATCAAGGATGGAAGATGCTACCATATTCCCCGCTCTTTACAGCACTCTCAAGCGAAAAAGGCTGGTCTGAATAATATAAGTCATGAAAAAATCAATAAAGCATAATTTTTTCTTTTTATATCATAAATCGTGGGTAAACAAAAAGGATGTATCAAAATTGAAGATATATCCTTTTTTTCGTAATGCTTGGGAGGGGATTGCTCCGCAATCCCGCTATGTAATAAGA
>CAMWSM010000116.1 GCA_947176915.1 uncultured Porphyromonadaceae bacterium
CTCCTCTTTAGAGAATGAAAATCTCTCGTCCTAACCGATAGACGAATGGACCACAGAATTGCAACTACACCGATTGTCGGTGCATTTTGCGACTGCAAAGTTAGAACCTTTTTATTTACTATGCAAATTTTTCAGTATGAAAAATAAAAAAAATTCAAATTATTCTTTGCATGTATCTTTTCATCTCTTGATTATCAATCTTTCCCGGCTTTTTTTATGTGTTTCAGGGTTCCAAAAAAAAAGAAAATCGTTTCAGCTTTAGAACGAACGGCAGGATAATGATGGTTGGATTTTCAGAGATTTTTGTTAAATTTGCAGATGAACTTTAAAGAATGATGCCATGAAGATTTTCTGTAAGAATACAGGCAAGTATATATCGGTCTTAGGGGGTGAGAAGGTGATTGATCTTATTCCTCGTTTAGGAATGACCCTTCCTTTTACGCCGATATGTGCCCGCGTAAACAACAAGACCGAGGATTTGTGTTTCCCTCTATTCGCCCCCCGGCAAGTTGAGTTTATCGGTCCTGACTCCCCGGGAGGCAGACGTGTGTATGTCCGTTCGCTATGCATGATGCTCTATAAGGCAGTCGAGGAGGTATTGCCCGGGACCATGCTTCGTATCGAACATTCAATTTCCCACGGACATTATTGCCGCATATTGAGAGATGATGAGCCCGTTTCGTTATCAGAAGAGATTGTGGAAAGTTTGTTGGCTCATCTCAGGAAGTTTTCTGATTCCGACATACCATTCTTAAGAAAAGAACGGTTGACAGAGGATGCCATAAAAGTGTTTCGCCGTCAGGGCCTAACCGCCAAGGTTACTCTCCTTGAGACATTGCATGAACTCTACACGACTTACTATCGCCTGGGGGATCTTGCCGACAGTTATTACGGCCCTCTTGCTCCCAGCACAGGTTTCATCCGTGAATTTGACCTCAGGCTATATAAGGATGGATTTCTTCTCTTTGCATTCTCCAAGGAAAAGACAGAAGAGATTTTGAGAAATAATCCGCCGCAGGAGAAAATGTATAAGGCCTTTACCGATCAGCTTATGTTCAACAGAGTGATTCAGGTAAAAAATGTAGGGGAATTAAATATTGCAGTCGGAGAACGGCGGACCGCCGATCTTATTAATGTGGCTGAGGCTATGCACGATAAGCTTCTCGGTCGCATCAGCGATGACATTGCTCGGCGCCGACATGAGGGGGGAGCCGGAATAGTGATGCTTGCAGGACCCTCTTCTTCGGGAAAGACCACTACCGCAAAGCGACTTGCCATTCAGCTTATGACCAATCTCATTGTGCCGAAGATGATTTCCTTGGATGACTATTTCGTAGACAGAGATAGGACACCTCGCGATGAGACAGGGGACTATGACTACGAAAGCCTCTATGCACTCGATCTTGAGCGGCTTAATTCCGATCTTTCCCGACTGCTTTCCGGAGAGGAGATAAATCTCCCCACTTATTCTTTTGAACTGGGAAGACGTATAGAAAAGGAGAAACGTTTGAAACTTGACAAGACTGATGTGCTTCTCATAGAGGGTATTCATGGACTGAATCCGGAGCTTACCGCCTCAATTAATCCTGACGAGGTATATAAGGTGTACGTGTCGGCGTTGACCACCCTCAAGATTGACAATCACAACTGGATTTCCACAAGCGATAACCGTCTGCTGCGGCGTATCGTGCGCGACCATAAATATCGGCATACGAGTGCCCTCTCCACAATCCGGCGTTGGCCGAGTGTCAGACGCGGTGAGGAGAAATGGATATTTCCATTCTCGGAAAATGCTGACGCCACTTTCAATTCATCATTGATTTTTGAACTGGGAGTCATGAAGGAATATGCGGAGCCTATCCTGCGCCAGGTGCCACGTGACGATGAGGCATATTCCGAGGCTTACCGGCTTCTCCGCCTTCTGAGTTATTTCCATCCCATTCCTGTCGACCAAATTCCCACCACCTCACTTCTGAGGGAGTTTCTGGGAGGCTCTTCTTTCCGCTATTGACCGATATTCTCCACATTCCGAATCAATCCTTGCAGCCTGGCTCTCCTTATTGGTGAGTTGCGGAAGCAACCGGGGGTTGACTTGGCATCCGGAGAGAGATTTTTTTTCAGGAAATCAACAGTCAATCCGGAGTAAGCATCACGTAAATAGAATTCCTCCACTGATGTCGGGGGAATTTCTTTATTGTGGGGACACACTGAAAGGCAACGTTCGCAGCCGAAAAAAGTGTTTTTTGCTTCACTTGTATCCATGGCTTTTTTCATTTCCGGAGTCCATTCCCCCTTATGCTCTATTGTGAGATAACTCAAACAACGACGGCAGTCGATGGTGTTGTCTTTTTTCAAAGCGCCTTGTGGACACGCATCAATACATTTACCACAATCCATGCACCGAGTGTCGGAAGGGGGGTCGGGAGGAAATGGTAATGTGGATAATATTTCTGACAGGAATATGTATGAGCCAAAACCGTCGATGATCACCATTCCGTTTCTCCCCAGTCTGCCGATGCCACTTTTCATAGCCCAATATCGTTCCGGCAATGGGGCTGAATCAATGCAAATTCTCCACTCTCCTCCTATAATCTCTTTTATAGACTCCACAATTGGCTCCAGCTTTCTGCGGATAACATCGTGGTAATCCTCTCCGTATGCGTATGAGGCTATTACGGGGAGCGAGGGGGCGCGGAAAAAGGGGGGCGCGAAACTAAAAGCAATAGAGATGACTGTTTTCACTCCGGGGAGAATATGCTCAGGGTCGTTCTTGAGAGGGATGTGTCGCTTGAGATAATCCATTCCTGCATTTTCCCCGCGCTCTACCCATTCTTTCATCTGCATGGAAATTTCCGGATCCGGCATTCCCGATTCAGCAAATCCCACAGCAACGGCGCCACTTCCCAGTAATTTCTCTTTTATCTCCTCTTTATCCATTTATCCATCAGATTTTACCCTTTAGACACGACATTTACTTTCTGCCGAAATCGGCGGGTATTTCCCCCCAACGGTCGGTCTGCCATTTAAGCACCTTGCCGGAGTATTGATGAGTATTTAGCCATGCAATTGCCCTTGCCATCAGTTCAAACACCTTTCCATTTCGTGGAGTCTGCTTGAGCTGAGTCTTTATCCTCTTATTTCGCACCCAAGCCATGCCGGATACGGAATCAGAATAGATGTTGTGAAACTTCCCCTGCTTATACATAAGAGCCATGGCATGAACAATGGCTAAGAATTCACCGATATTATTGGTTGCATCTTCAAAAGGTCCGATACGGAATAATGTGCGTCCCGTCATCAATTCCACTCCCTGATATTCCATTTTCCCCGGATTCCCAAGGCATGAGGCATCCACAGCCCATGCGTCAAGGTCGACTTCCGGGTTGGTCATGTAGTCAGGCTGTCCCGCCTTCGGGAGGGGGCGCGTATTGGCGGCTGCCAGGAATCTTCCTAAATCCGAATCATCCACTTTCCCGAAAGATTTCCGGTAGGCTTCGGCGGCTTCGGCAGCCGATCCATATCCTTTGAAGCGGGCACCCTCGAAGTTTTCTATCTGTTCGCGGGCATCTTCCCAGTCATCGTAAACCCCGGTGTTCCTTCCATTGAACACCACATAATATTTTTTGCCTTTAGCCATAGAGATAAGAATTAGAAACGAGGCTCCATCCGGTATTGATATTCACTGCGGAGACGTTCAAAAGAGAGGGGGTCATTACGTAGGGCTTCCGTATCAATTGCGGGGTCATACGAATCCACTACTTTTTCCAGCTTCCCGACGGCAGAAGGCACTTTATAGTCACCTTCGAGTCCACTTTTGTCAATATTTACTCCAAATTCTTTTTCCACCGCTTCAAGCGCCATACGTGTCGCTCTCTCTTTCCCCTCGCGGGAGTAGCCGGCAATGTGAGGCGTCGCCACAATAGCATTCTCAAGCAGCCGGGAATCAATAGAGGGTTCGCCCTCCCATACATCCACAATGGAACGGATCACTTTCCTTTGCGCTGCCTCCGCCCAAGCCGAATTATCTACTACGGGACCTCGGGAGGCATTGATCAGGATAGAGCCGGGTTTAATCAATTGCAGTTCCTTTTCCCCGATAAGATGAAAAGTATTGTCGATTCCTCCTTTAGTGAGAGGGGTATGGAGAGTAACGGCATCCGCTTCCTTAAGGAGGGTCTCCAGGGGGAGATAGTCCTCGTCATCGTATCGTGCCCTCTTGCGGGGAGGATCGCATACAATCGCCCGTGCGCCGGCTTTTCTTCCCCAGTCTGCCACGATTGTGCCGATATGCCCTTTCCCGATCACGCCTAATGTGTGGGATGAAATATCGAATCCATTACGCAGGAGAGCCGCCCAGACATATTGCGCTACCCCCGGCGCATTACATCCCGCAGCGTTGCATACCGTTATGCCGTTGGCCCGACACCATTCCGAATCTATATGATCAGTTCCTATTGTAGCCGTGGCAACGAGTTTTACTCTGGAATCCTTCAGGAGTTCCGCTCCGCAAAGCGTTCTTGTTCGGACAATGAGGGCATCGGCATCCTTCACAAGCTCTTTTGTTATTTTTGAGGGGTCGGCATAAACCACTTCCGCCACCGGCTCAAGCCGCTGGCGGATAAAAGGTATCTTGTCATCA
Organism: uncultured Porphyromonadaceae bacterium; assembly: GCA_947176915.1. GTDB lineage: Bacteria > Bacteroidota > Bacteroidia > Bacteroidales > Muribaculaceae > Lepagella. Next base: position 4,640 of record CAMWSM010000116.1, read on the forward strand.
ATGATAATTCTCATTTTATAAAAAACGTATCAGGTGAGGATTGCAAGGATAAATAGGGCGAGATAAATCATTCCCGGCACAAACACTACAAGCCATTCTTTTTTTATGTTCCAAAGCGCGCATAAATTTGCCACCTGCACAGCCACTGTGAAGAAAAGGGTTGCCAGATAAGCTATCATGTTGGAGAAGTCGACCACAACACAGATAATGCTTACGCCACCCAAAATCGTGATGCACATATTCATAGCATTCACCTGTGAGTTTCCGGCATATAGCTTTATGCTGTTGTTAAGGGCAAGGACGGCACCTACAAATATCGCCAGCCCGACACTCACCATCAGAATATATCTTTCTGACGTCTGGGTGAAATCAATGAAAAAGTTGGAGAAATCAGGCAATTTGAATGAATCAAGCCCGATGAGGCCAAGTCCTATTCCGACCCAATAGGGTGCGATAAGTCCCATCAGCAGAGCCAGACACTCCTTTACCCTGAATGCCTTCATCATTATAGCCCCGATGATATATGGAAGAATCATAGGGATAAAGGCATATTGGAACATTGAGCCAACCGACATAAGTGTGGCTATGGTGAACATCTCTTGAGTGGCGTTCGATGACTTATAAGTGCTGAAGAGTACTGAAAGAGACAAGAGATTCACCACACACAAGAGTGTAGATGCGCACAGATTATAAGTTATCCAAGGACAGCTCCCCGCCAATATGAGAAACATCACCGGAAGAACGGGTTCGGTAGAACGTATGAAGTTGTAGGTTCTGTTCATGAAGAATCCGCCGGCTGCCACACATCCTAAAAGGACGGTGTTTATAATCCATGATGCGACAGGATTGATATTCCATAAATTCGGGGATGGAAGACAGATGCCGAGATTTCCCGTGAGAGGTTTTTCAGGCTGCATGATGAATGCCACCACACACATGGCAATCATTCCTACCGCCGCCAGCAGGAGGCTATATCTACCTATTCCACGCTTTCTGACCATCAATCCTCCTCATCTTTCTTCCAGCCTTTGCGGGAACGCATGTGGACAGGATTGATGACTGTCTGTGATGATTCCGGCAACCTGGGTCCTTTTGAATTTCGAGGGTCGTAAGAAGAATTTCCTCTCTTCTCCTTATTGAAAGGCTTGCGGTCACGGTTGTCCCTGTCGAAAGGCTTGCGATCACGGTT
>CAMWSM010000117.1 GCA_947176915.1 uncultured Porphyromonadaceae bacterium
ATTTTATTCTTATTTTACACTATGCGTTGCCATAACCCACTTCAATTTTCTATTCTATAATGATTACAGACCGGTCGACATTGAATATGAATCAGAATTTAAGATAGAAATTGTGGCACAAATTCCTATAAGCTATTGTAGGAGTGCCATCCGAATTAAACATAGTCAACGAATTCTCCTCCAAATCCGAGGGATTCATGTTATTGAGAATAAATTCACTTTGCAAACCGAATTCTAATAAAACACGCTTAATTGTCGATGTATCATGATATCTAACATACGTAATCCTTTTAGGCAACAAATGAGAGTTTTTTGCTGCTATAAGAAGATAATCAGAATATTGGACAGGCACAACCATAGCAAGCTTTCCCCGGGGATTCAAGAGACAAGACGCCTTGTTGATCAATATTTCCGGAGACAGAGAACCTTTATGACGCGCTATTTTTCGAGAGTTATCCAAAATTTTCATTCCGGAATCAAAAAAAGGAGGATTGCTTACAATTAAATCAAATCCTTTTCCCGGAAAAAGATCTGTAGCTTCCACCTCATCGAAAGAGAGCAAGAAACATCTTAACCTATCTTTCCATGGAGAGATAGCGAAATTTTGATAAGCCTCTTCTACAGAAGGCTTATCAATATCAATGCCTATTATTTCAGCATAAGGGTTTCTTTGAGCCATCATTAGAGAGATTAATCCTGAGCCGCACCCCACGTCAAGAATTCTTTCCCCATCCGGATTTGCCCACGCTCCGATCAGGACTCCATCCACTCCCACTTTCATTGAAGAACGGGAATGGCTTACGGCAAACTTTTTAAAATAAAAAACACCATCTTTTTTTTCCATAACGCAAAATTAATGAGAATAGGGGAAAATTTGTGGAAAAATGAGTAACTTTGTGGCATGATTAAGAAAAAAATATCCGGCATGACACACGAAGGTCCGGAAATACAAATAAGCGGCTCTTTTATCACTGAGTTTCCGTCAGGCGATGATTTGGAAAAATTTCAGTTTGAACCGGGGAATCTTCCAATTCTCGTTTTAAATGACGAGATGGTATATCCTACCCTTCCTCAACCTGTCAAACTTCAGGACGAACAAAGCGAAACATTGGCAAAATGGGCATTTGAGAATAAGGAGTGTCTCGGGTGTTTCATGCAACATGAAAATGTTGAGCATCCTTCAAAAGTAAAGGATTTTATTCCTGTAGGTACTGTTGCGAAAGTCATTAAGCTGATCAATTTGCCAGGCGCTGTGCCTGTCGCATTCCTGCTCCCTGCCCCTCGAGTGAAATTAAAACGTATAGTAAAGAAATCACCTTATCTAATTGGGAATGTGGAGACTTTGCCTTTACTCCGCATAACGGAGAATGAAGAGACTGAAATTATTCTTAAAGAAATCAGTGATCTTTATTCTCACATTCTTGACTTCATGCCTGAACAGGAAGCCTCCAGAATGAAATTATCTCTCAGTGAAATCAAGGCTGATCCTGAACGTCAAATTTTCTTCATGGCAAATAATTCTCCGCTCTCTCCTTCTGAAAGAGCGGAGATTATATGTGCTGACTCTTATCCTACAATGCTTGAAACTTTCCTTAAGCTTCTTTATCGAGCCTTCAATCGACTGGAACTGCAGGCTGATATTCAGATGAGGACTCACGAAGATTTCAGCAGGGCACAGAAGGAGGAGTTTCTTAAGCGACAGATGAAAGCCATTCAGAATGAGCTTTCGGGAGAATCCGAAAGTGGCGACGTTAATGAATTGAAGGAGAGAGCGTCAAAACTCTGCTGGAGTAAAGATGCACGCCATCATTTTGATAAGGAGCTTCAAAAACTTGAAAGGATAAACTCAAACTCTCCCGATTATTCTGTACAGTATTCTTATCTGGACACATTACTCAACCTTCCATGGCAGAAGTATTCTCCGGATAATTTTGCACTCTCTAAGGTTGAAAAAATTCTCGATAGAGATCATTATGGCCTTGAGTCGGTAAAGGAGAGAATAATTGAGCAAATGGCTGTAATAAAGCTTCGCAATGACTTAAAAGCCCCAATCATCTGTCTTTATGGTCCTCCGGGAGTGGGAAAAACCTCTCTTGGCAAATCAATAGCCGATGCTTTAGGAAGGGAATATGCACGTATTTCTCTGGGTGGCTTGCATGATGAATCAGAAATTCGAGGCCATAGGAGAACTTATATCGGAGCCATGCCTGGAAGAATCCTCGCAGCACTTGCAAAATGCGGAACAGGAAATCCGGTATTTGTCCTTGACGAGATTGACAAAATCGGCAAGGACTTCAAAGGAGATCCATCCACTGCGTTGCTTGAGGTGCTTGATCCGGAACAGAACAGCAAGTTTCACGACAATTACATCGATTTCGATTATGATTTGTCCAAAATAATGTTTATTGCCACTGCCAATTCACTGAGCGAACTTTCCCGGCCGCTTCTCGACAGAATGGAGATTATAGAGATTGGAGGATATATTCCGGAAGAAAAAATAGAGATTGCAAAGCGTCATCTCGTTCCCAAAAGTCTCAAGGAGCATGGATTCCCGGATAATGAAATAATATTCAGCAAAGAAGCGTTACGTTATATTATCGACAGATACACTCGTGAATCGGGAGTTAGACAGCTTGAAAAGAAAATTGCAAAAGTATTGAGAAAACTGGCACGCCTTAAAGCCTCCGAGAAAGAGTATCCTAAAAAGATTAAAGTAGAAAACATCAGAGAATTTTTAGGTAAAGAGGAGGTTAATCCCGATTTTTATGAGGATAACAGATTTGCCGGTGTCGTAACCGGACTCGCCTGGACTCAGACAGGAGGCGAGATTCTGTTTATAGAGTCTTCCCTCTCACCAGGCAATGGAGAAAAACTTACTCTCACCGGCAATTTAGGAGATGTCATGAAGGAGTCTGCTATAATTGCCCTCCAATATCTAAAAGCCCATTCCAAAAATCTTGGAATCAATCCTGAATTATTTTCCAAATATAATATTCATATTCACGTTCCCGAAGGTGCAATTCCTAAAGATGGTCCATCAGCGGGAATTACAATGGCAACTTCTCTGGCATCTGCTTTCCTCGGTAAAAAGGTCAAGGAGAAAATTGCAATGACGGGCGAACTTACCCTTAGGGGAAAGGTTCTTCCCGTTGGAGGAATAAAGGAGAAGATACTTGCGGCAAAACGAGCCGGAATAAAAGAGATAATTCTATGCAAGGAAAATAAAAAAGATATTGATGAGATTAATAAGAAATATCTTAAAGATATAACTTTACATTATGTTGATACTGTTGAAGATGTTCTGGAGTATGCATTGCTTCCGGAACTTGCAGAAAACAGATTCGAGCTCTGACCCCTTCATAAACAATAAAATCGGGATTGTCTTGCAAGACAATCCCGATTTTATTGTTTACATACATCTCAGAATTTTGAAAGCCTCTCCTCTCCCTCAAGGCGAGTTGCGATAGCATTAGCCATTCTGACTGCAATCGTAATGTGGGAGCAAATGTGATCTTTCCCGATCAGTTTGTCTATCCCGGCATGTTCAAGCACTCCTTTAACATTTTCATTTACTCCGGATAAAACCACATGTATTCCCTCCATTTGAGATGACTTGATAAGAATCTCAAGATTATGGACAGCAGTGGCATCAATAAATGGAACCTTACGCATTCGGATTATTCTAACTTTAGGAGTCTCAGCCATAGAGGTCCTCATCATTTCGTCAAACTTAGTGGCGACACCAAAGAAGAAAGGACCGTCAATCTCATATACCTGCACCCCATGCGCCACATCGAGCACCTCATGTGTGGTTGATTCCGTCCCGGCAGCTATGTCTAATTGCTCACTATAAACTTTAATTTCAGTATTTTCAGTAACACGACGCAAGAAAAGGATAATAGCAAGGAGAAGCCCTATCTCTATTGCAATTGTGAGGTCGAAAATTACGGTAAGAAGGAACGTAACAATCAAAATAGTAACATCCCCTTTGGGATTATTAAACATCCCCTTCACAATTCTCCAGCCGCTCATATTATAGCTAACCATTATCAAGACTGCAGCCAGACATGCCATCGGCACAAGGTTGATAAGGGGCATCATAAAAAGGAAAATAAGGAGGAGCACAATAGAATGAATAACTCCGGCAACCGGCGTACGGCCCCCATTGGTAATGTTAGTCATTGTTCTGGCGATTGCTCCAGTTACCGGAATGCCGCCAAAGAAGGGAACGACAATATTGGCAATCCCCTGCCCTATGAGTTCCGTATTGGAATTAGTGCGCGAACCCGTAACGCCATCTGCCACTGTAGCAGATAAAAGCGATTCTATTGATCCAAGAATAGCAATGGTAAATGCCGACGGAAGGAGGAGATTTATAGTATCCATCGAAAGATTGAAGGAATGGGGCTGAGGAATATCAGTAGCAAGTTTCCCGAACCGGTCTCCGATTGTCGTTACATGCACTTCAGGAAAATATTCATTTAATAACCATACCGCAAAAGTTACAACTATAATCGCTATCAAGGCGCCGGGAAGTTTTTTAGAAATTTTGGGCACCATGATAATTATTAAGAGAGAGACAACACCCACCGATAAAGTTATAGGGTCAATATTGGAAATATTGGAGAGATACATACCCCATTTTGGAATAAAGGCAGCTGGAATGTCTTTCAGGCCAAGCCCGAAAAAGTCGTTCATCTGTGTAGAAAATATTGTAAGGGCGATGCCGGCTGTGAATCCCACTACAATAGGATAAGGAATAAATTTAATAACCGTGCCAAGATGAAACATTCCTAAAAGCACCAGAATAAGACCTGCCATAAAGGTTGCTACAGCAAGTCCTTCAAGTCCAAAATTTTCAATTATTCCGTAAACTATAATAATGAAGGCACCGGTAGGACCACCTATCTGAACAGAGCAACCACCGAGAGCCGACACAAGAAAACCGCCTATAATAGCAGTTATAAGTCCGATTGAAGGACTGACACCACTTGCAATAGCGAAAGCAACAGCAAGAGGAAGAGCAACTATACCTACTACGATGCCCGCAATAAGATCGGATTTAAAACGAGATAAGGAATAATCCTTAAGCGCCGAGAATAATTTCGGCTTAAAGTCTATTGGTCCCGAAAGTTTCATTTCATGAACTGTTTGTTAAAATTTGTTGCAAAATTACTCATTTTATGTTTAACAACATAATTTTTCAACATAAATCAACTTTCCGGTTCGAAAATTCAACAGTTAAATTATAAAGAGTCCTCCCACGAAAACGTCAAATTATACATATAGCAGGAAAGAATACCAATTTTCTTAAAAAAGACATAAAAAAATTGATTGTCATCCCGACAACCAATCTTCTGTTAACCTTAAAATCTAATACCATGAAAAACTCAATGCAAAATTACAAAATATTTTTCAAATTATGTTGTAAAACATAAAAAATATCTTCAATTTTAGCATTTTTAACATTTAATTTAAAAGAGTATGTATCATAATTAAGATAAATGCGTGTTTCGTAATGTTTGGGAGTGGATTCCTCCGCAATCCCCTACCAAGCACTATATTCCATTAATCATTTATGCTACACCATCTTCATCACCTTACCCTCTGCCGTGACAGTGATTATATCAGAATCACATTTTGTTCTTCCTGGTTTCTAATACTAATTCTTCAGAATTTATGGCAGGTTTGTGGACGAGGATATTTTAGAAAAGATAGTGGACTAATAAAATTATTGGGCAAAAAAAAATTGATTGTCATCCCGACAACCAATCTTCTGTTAACCTTAAAATCTAA
>CAMWSM010000118.1 GCA_947176915.1 uncultured Porphyromonadaceae bacterium
TTTTATATCTCCATGTCAATGGAAGCCAATAAGACATATTTGATTTCTTTCCTCAGCCATAGACTTGGATATGGAAAGGTTGAACTTTCCAATCCTCATCAGCTTGGGATTCCGGAAGGCGTTACCGTGATTTTGGGTAATAACGGAAGTGGAAAAACAACACTTGCCACAATACTCGAAAAAGGAAGATACGCATACGGCAACCGTCTTGGATTCAAAAAAGACAGTCTTAAAATCAAGATGCTTTCATTCTCCGACATCCATTCACTGAGTGGAATGGAGGTGCAATATATGGCTCAACGAATGGAATCTTCAATGAATGATTACGTTCCTGACGTTGCCTCTCTTTTAGGGAATAAGATCAACCATCCTCTTTGGAAACAACTCTCCTCCACCCTTTCTCTCAATGATGTAGTAGACAAAAAAATCAATTTTCTTTCAAGCGGAGAATTGAGAAAACTCCTCATCATAAATGCTCTTCTGGAAGATCCCGATGTGATAATCCTTGATAATCCTTATATAGGGCTGGATGCTTCCTCAAGGGAGGAGTTTAATAAAGCCATGGAGAGTTTGAGAAAAGGGGGGAAATCTATTGTGTTGGCTATGAGTGATCCCTCCGACATACCCTCTTTTACAGATGCTGTATTATTATTGAATAACCGTAAGATTGAAAACCTTATCGCCGATAAAGATAAAATTTCCTCTCTCCGTGAAGTTAGAATTTCTGATAAAAGCAAGTTTAAGCTTCCAGAACGTCCAAAATCTTCAATGAAAGATTATGAAATAGCCTTTTCAATTCACAAAGGTCACGTGAGATATGGAGATCGGGAGATATTCAAGAATGTAGATTGGAGTGTCAAAAAGGGGGAACGCTGGGTGCTCACCGGAGCAAACGGATCAGGTAAATCGCTGCTCCTGAGTATGGTCTGTGCTGATAATCCGCAAGGCTATGCCAATGATATCCTTTTATTTGATCGCAAGAGAGGTTCGGGTGAAAGCATCTGGGAAATAAAGGACGCCATAGGCTATGTATCCCCTGAAATGCAACTATTCTTCCGATCAAATTCCAATGTAAGGGAAATAGTTATTCAAGGAGGTAGAAATTCACTCAACAGGTATCGGAAACCCTCCGAAGAGGAGATCAAAACGGCAGACCATTGGCTTGAACTCTTAGGAATCTCACATCTTGCTGAAAGAGATTTTACGGCACTTTCCACCGGAGAGCAGCGACTCGTTCTGGTTGCAAGAGCCTTGATAAAACAGCCCGAGCTTCTTGTGCTTGACGAACCTTTGCATGGATTGGATCCTGAAAGGAAAGAGAAAATTAAGGCTATTATCGACGCTCTGATGAAGAAAAACGACACTTCTCTTATTTACGTAACTCATTACCTCACAGAAATCCCGTCTTGTGTTGACAACGTATTTGAATTATCAAAATGCAATTGACGTTGAACATCCACATCAACCATTTCTGCTGAAAACCGTTAGGTATAATGAACGTTTTCAGGATTTTTCCATTATCCTCTTATATTTATCTTAAAATTTCATAACCATGCACATGGCTGATGCCCTGGTCTCTACCCCGGTTGCTCTGACAACAGGGGGAATAGCCATAGCTTTGATTGCGGCTGCTTCCGCAAAAGTAAAATCTATTACCCGTGAAGATATCGTGCCCCTTATGGGTGTGATGGGAGCGTTTGTTTTCGCGGCTCAGATGATTAATTTCGCAATTCCCGGCACAGGCTCAAGCGGACATATAATTGGAGGCATACTTCTTGCCGCTCTATTGGGTCCTTGGGCTGCCTTCATCACTCTTGCTTCTGTATTGATTATACAATGCCTTATATTTGCCGACGGCGGATTAATGGCTTTAGGATGTAATCTCATCAATATGGGGGCGATGAGCTGTCTTGTGGCATATCCTCTTGTCTACCGACCCATAGCCGGCGACAATAGCTCAAAAGGAAGAATAATTGCGGCTTCAATTCTTGCATCCATATTCAGCCTGGAAGGTGGAGCGCTCCTTGTAACGGCTGAGACGGAACTTTCCGGAGTAACTGCTCTTTCTACGGGTGCTTTTTTGGGACTGATGACTTCTATTCATCTCGCCATAGGCGCCTGTGAGGGAGTGGCTACAGCAGTAATTCTCTCTTTTGTTAAAACTTATCAGCCCGCCATACTGTATTCTCCTCATTCGTCGGAAATAAATCATAAAAAAGTAAAGTTGAAACAGGCCCTTTTCGGTTTCGGAATAGCTGCTTTGGTAATGGCTGTAGGTTTTACATGGATTGCATCAGCCTCACCCGACGGTCTTGAATGGTCGATAGAAAAGATTACGGGAAATACCGAAATAGGAGAAGCAACCATACCCTCCACTGCTCTGATTCCGAATTATGATTCCACCTTTGCGGGAATTATAGGGGGATTGATAGTTATTGCCATGTTATGGTGTGTTACGGCACTCCTGTTCCGAAAAAAGAAAAGATAATATCTTTGGCTTCATTAGAAAAAATATATGATCGTATAAAAAGAGCAGGCATGACGGGAACGCCGTATACGGCTGCTCCCTCAATGCTTTTGGTGACTCTGGTGTATCTTATCGCCGTGTTGAGCGTGCCTATTCAGCAACCTGCAACGCTGATATGGCTCGCGGCATATCCCGTGGTGGCTTCTGAAATAACCGGTATAGGGTTTGGAAGAGTCTTTCTACGCTCTCTCCTGATTTTGCCTCTAATTATTTTTATCGGTATATTTAATCCTTTCCTTGATAAGGAAACTGCATTCTTTATGGGCAATATACCGGTCAGCAAAGGATGGGTTAGTTTTATTTCGATTATCCTGAGAGGGCTTCTGTCATTCCAGGCCGTAATTCTTCTTGTCTCTAATACGGGGTTCATCAATCTCTTCAACTCAATGAGAAGAATCGGTTTTCCCAAAGTCCTGACCACTCAACTGCTCCTCACATACCGCTATATTACTCTTGTGGCAGAAGAGGCTATCATAATGAAAAGGGCACGCATTGCAAGAGGCTACGGCAGAAGCAGATATTCCTTGAAAGACTGGGGAAGATTTGTTGGTCTGTTGCTTATCCGTTCCTCAAATCGGGCTGCTTCCGTTCACAGAGCAATGAAAGCAAGGGGATTTTCGGGCACGCTCCCCCTTGGCAGTCCTATGAGATGGACAGCAAGCGCTTGGATATGGCTTACTGCTTGGATTGTAATTATTCTGATTTTACGTTTCATTGACTTCCCATACTTCGTTTCTCACCTTCTTCCCCTCAATATTTAAACCGTTAATCACCCATGAGTCATCATTACATTAAATTCAGCAACGTAAGCTATACCTATCCGGATGCTACAAAAGCTCTCGACGACGTCTCTCTAATGATTTCCCACGGAGAGAGAGTTGCTCTGCTCGGCTTAAACGGTTCGGGCAAGTCAACTCTATTGCTTCAAATGAATGGACTGCTTCTCCCCTCTTCCGGAGAAGTTAATGTAGGAGATGTTCCCGTGACTGAGAAAACAGCCTCCATAGTAAGAAGAACCGTTGGAATGGTTTTTCAAAATCCTGATGATATGCTCTTCATGCCTACTGTATATGATGATGTGGCGTTTGGACCGCGAAACATGCAGCTGCCGGAAAATGAAGTGGCGCGCCGGGTAGAAAATTCTTTATCTGCTGTGGGATTGGAGAATCAGGCAGGAAAGGCTTCATTCCAGCTTTCGGGAGGCCAAAGAAGGTGTGCTGCAGTTGCCTCAGTCCTTTCAATGGAGCCGGATATTTTGGTGCTTGATGAACCTTCAGCCAACCTTGACCCTCTTGCAAGAAGGAACCTCCTGAGGATTCTCTCATCTTTCACTCATACAATTGTTTTAGCTACCCATGACTTTGAACTGGCAAAAAAACTATGTCCTCGCTCAATTTTATTGGAAGAAGGTAAAGTAATAGCAGATGGAGAGACCGAAAAGGTAATTGAAATTTTTGAAAACAAAATACTATAAAAAAAATTGATTGTCATCCCGACAACCAATCTTCTGTTAACCTTAAAATCTAATACCATGAAAAACTCGATGCAAAATTACAAAATATTTCTGAAAATATGTTTTATAACATATAATTTTCTCCTTATTTTAACATATTTTATCATTTCACTACAAAAATACAATTCATTTTAATACGAACTTTTGATTATTAAGAAAGGAACTAAAAAAGAAAGTGTTATCGTAATGTTTGAAACAGCTTACCCTTGATGGCATAATCCGATGTGAGCTATTTCCGGATGTGCCACCAGGTGTAGAATATTCTATTACAGACTTCGGTAAAACACTATTGCCCCACATGGAAGCGTTAAAGAAGTAGGGACAGGAAAATTTTGAGCAGATTATGCTTAACCGAAATAACAACATCTAAAATATGCCTTACATATCGATTGAGAGCGGCAAGCTGACCGCTGAACAGAAAAAACAGTTGATTGAGCGGCTGACCGCTACAGCTTCCGAGATAACCCATATCCCGGAGCAGTTCTTTACGGTAACCATCAAGGAACTTCCGGACGAGAACTTTGGCATCGGGGGAAAGTCCATTGATGAGATAAAACGTAATTATAAGAAATAATGCTTAATCTAAAGAGTTTTACCTATGATAAAATCAAAATCTACCATTGATATATTGGCAATGCTGCTTGTATTGGCTGCTATTGTTAGTGGCTTCGTGCTACATAAATATGTATGGCATATTCATTCCTTCAGTAATAAGTTGGTTTGGTATATTCATGAAGTTATCGGAGTGTCTTTAATTGCCTTAATAACGATACACTGCATTCAGCACTCGTTCTGGTTCAGAAATTTCATAAGGATTCCTACTAAGCGACGGAGAGTTACTACAATCTTATTGATTTCAGGAATAATTGTAGGCTTTACTGGCGTAATATTGATGTGCGGAAGCCGCTCGGAAACTATATCGCATATCCATTACATAATGGGTATTCTATTTACTTTCATTGCAGTAGGTCATGTAATGAAACGTTGGAAAATGTTTAGATCTCTACTCTAAAATAGCGGTGAAGCGTGGAAAAAATCTCAATTATAACCGAATATCCAAAACTGTTTTGTGCTTTATCTCACTAAGCACAAAGGAACTCTGCATCTTGACAATGCCATGAACCTTCGTAAGCTTCTCGAATACAAAAATATTGTATTCCTCCAAATCTTTTAGCACTATCTTGAGAAGGAAATCATAAAAACCTCCGGTAGAATAACATTCCATTATTTCCTCTATTCCTAATATATCTTTCTTGAAGCGTTCTATGTGTTCATCGTCATGCACAGCTAAAGATACATTGCAAAACACGATGAGCGGGAGACCTACTTTCTTGTTATCTATAATCGCACTATAGCCTGTAATCACACCTTCATTTTCCAAACGTCTCATTCGTTCATATATTGGGGTTTTGGAAAGATTCAGCATCTCACACAATTCCTTTGTATTGGCTTTGGCATCCTTTTGGAGTGCCCTCAAAAGTTTTATATCTATCTCATCAAGTTTTATCATAGCCATATTTCCTGTTTCTCGGTTATTTAGAGCATTCAAATAGGATAAATATTTTATTCAGCTTGCAAATATAGGAATATTTCCTAA
>CAMWSM010000119.1 GCA_947176915.1 uncultured Porphyromonadaceae bacterium
AGTTAACAATTTTCATCGTACCTTTATCACCTTCGCCCTGTTTTCTTACAGAAACCTCATCATTTTGTGCCTCTTTTTCTCCTACAACTAATAAATAGGGGATTTTCTTGAGCTCATTATCGCGGATTTTCTTACCGATCTTTTCGTTTCTGTCATCCACAATCGCTCTTACGCCATGTTCCTCAAGTTCGGCAGCAACCTTGCGTGCATACTCATTATACTTTTCGCTAATGGGAAGTATGACCGCCTGCTCCGGAATTAGCCATAACGGTAGTTTGCCGGCTGTATGCTCAAGCAACACCGCAACAAAACGCTCCATTGAGCCAAAGGGGGCGCGGTGAATCATCACCGGACGATGCTTCTGATTATCGCTACCGGTATATTCAAGGCCGAAACGCTCAGGAAGATTATAATCCACCTGTATGGTGCCTAACTGCCAACGTCTGCCAATGGCATCTTTCACCATAAAATCAAGTTTGGGACCATAGAAAGCGGCCTCGCCTTCAACTTGTTTTGCCTTTAGCCCCTTTTCAGCACAAGCTTCGATGATGGCATTTTCTGCAAGATGCCAGTTTTCGTCACTTCCTATATATTTCTCCTTATTGTTGGGGTCTCTGAGAGAGATCTGAGCTTCAAAGTTCTTGAAATCAAGAGCCTTGAAGATATAAAGGATAATATCCATAACTTTCAGGAACTCACCCTTTATCTGATCGGCAGCACAGAAGATATGGGCATCATCCTGAGTAAAGCCTCTTACGCGGGTTAGGCCATGAAGCTCTCCGCTCTGCTCATAGCGATAGACCGTGCCGAATTCCGCAAGACGCAAAGGAAGCTCACGATAACTGCGTGGGCTTGACTTGTAAATCTCACAGTGATGAGGACAATTCATGGGTTTAAGCATGTATTCCTCACCCTCCTCAGGGGTATGGATGGGCTGGAAAGAATCCTTGCCATATTTTGCCCAGTGTCCGCTGGTAACATACAGCGCCTTATTTCCGATATGGGGTGTGATCACCTGAAGATAGCCATATCTCTTCTGAATCTTACGAAGGAACTGTTCCAAACGATCACGAAGAGCCGCTCCCTTAGGAAGCCAAAGGGGAAGACCCTGACCGACCGTCGGAGAGAAGGTGAAAAGCTCCATCTCCTTTCCAAGTTTTCTATGATCGCGTTTCTTCGCCTCTTCGAGAAGAGTCAGATATTCATCCAGCATTTTCTTTTTAGGGAAGGTGATGCCATATACGCGCACGAGCTGATTTCTCTTCTCATCTCCTCTCCAATACGCACCGGCAAGCGACAATATCTTGGCAGCTTTTATGGGGGAAGTATTGGGAATATGAGGACCACGGCAGAGATCTGTAAATGCTCCCTGAGTATAGGTGGTGATGGTTCCGTCTTCAAGCTCGCTGATAAGCTCGCACTTGTAGGTTTCACCCCGGTCGCCAAACATCTTCAAGGCATCTTCCTTAGAGATATCACTACGGACAATATCCTCTTTCTTGGCAACAAGCTCCATCATCTTCTTCTCGATTTTCGGGAAGTCCTCAGATGTTATTTTATGCTCTCCCGGATCTATATCATAGTAGAATCCGTTCTCAATAGCCGGACCTATGCCGAATTTCACTCCCGGATAAAGTTCCTGAAGCGCCTCGGCAAGCAGATGGGCAGATGAATGCCAGAAGGCATGCTTCCCCTCCTCTGAATCCCACTTAAAAAGCTCAATAGCTGCATCCTCTGTTATAGGACGTGATATATCCCATTCCTTACCGTTCACCTTAGCAGCAAGGACGTCGGCAGCGAAACGAGGGCTGATACTCTCTGCAATCTGAAACGGTGTGATGCCTTTTTCAAACTCTTTGACACTACCGTCCGGAAAAGTTATTTTAATCATTTACAGAATTTATTTTGTTACTTTATCCCAACCCCTGCCCTACAAATGCAGGTTGGCGGAATAAATCGTGCAAAGTTAATAAAAAATTTTCTCTTATTCAAGTTTATTGTCTGCTTTCATCATATTTTTTTGCTAATTTTGCACCATTATGTTGAAAACGATTCTGAAACTCCCCGCTTTCCTGTTGCGAGTTTCGCTATTTTCCGGAATGGGATTCTTATCTGTTCCGACCGCTTTTGCCCAGGTGAATGCCGAGCAGGTTGTCAATATCGGCAGAAATGTCCTGTCGATGGACGATTATATGCTCGCAATCCATTATTTTAACCAGGCAATCAAAGCTAAGCCATACCTCTCTGACCCTTATTTCTTCCGTGCAATTGCTAAATTAAGCCTTGAGGACTATAAGGGTGCGGAAGAGGACTGCTCTTTAGCGATTGAACGAAATAAGTTTAAGACCGAGGCTTACAAAGTCAGAGGTTTTGCACGCCAATGCCTTGGATTAGACTCCTTGGCAATAACAGATTACGACATCGGACTTAACTATAATCCTCTTGACAAGTATTTCCTTTATTATAAATCGGTAGCACTTACGGAACTGAAAAAATTTGAAGCTGCCGACTCAACTTTCTCTACCCTTCTACGGCAATATCCTAAATTTGAAGAGGGATACGCCGCTCGGGGCAGACTGAATATAGCCCGGGGAGATACGGTGGCAGCACTTGCAGACCTCGATCGGGCAACCGACCTTTCAAAAGCATTCATTAACCCCTATCTTATGAAGGCGGAGATTGCATGGCGAAGAAAAAATTGGGAGGAAGCCGGTATTAATATGGATGCAGCAATACGCTTACGTCCGGAAGTGGCGGATCTTTACGTGAACAGGGCTTTTATCCGATATAACTCCGATGATTTCTTCGGCGCTATGAGCGATTATAACTACGCTCTTGAATTGGAACCCTCCAACACCTCTGCCCTATTCAACCGGGCCCTGCTCCGCTATGAAGTGAGGGATCTCTCAAGAGCCGAGGAAGATTTGTCGGCAGTCTTGAAGCTTGATCCTGAAAACTTTCATGCCCTCTATAACCGAGGACTCATCCGGCTTGAACTCAAGAAAAATAATGAGGCATTGAATGATTTCAAACAGATTGCCCGTAAGTATCCCAAATTTTATCCTGTCTATTATGCTATGGCAGAGGTAAAAAGAGACATGGGAGATATGAAGCAGGCAATGCAGTATGTCCACCATGCCGACGACCTTGTAAAGAAATACGTCTCCAACCCGGAGAAAAATGCTCTCGATCGGCCCACAATTGCTGCAGCAGAAACAAAAGACGCCAAAAGTAATAATGAGACCGGAGAAGAAAGTGAAATTGAGGTGATGGAGAAATTCAATCGGCTTGTTACAGTATCCGATGCCGTGGAATCTCAACTCTCATATAATGAAAAAATAAAAGGGAGAGTCCAGGATCGCAATGTTCAGGTGGAGGCAGAACCGCTTTACGCCTTGTCCTTCAATCCGGCCCCCCTCACTCTCCGATCTGTCTCCAATTATTTTCGCGAACTTGATGATCTCAACAACCGTCATATCATAAACCGTCAGTTCTATCTAAATGCGGGAATACCTTCCAGTGGAGATGAAAGCTTCACTGTGGATTTGTTTAAATATGCTGATGATTTGAACACTTTGATTGCTTCCGGCAGAGATCGGCCTGTTGACCATCTCGCTCTTGGAGTCACTTACACAATGTTGAAAAATTATCCGGAGGCAGTTGTTCAACTGTCAAAGGCTATTGATATGGACAATCGGTTTACGGTGGCATATATGGCACGTGCTTTTGCTCGTTATGCAGAGCTGATGCTGACCCAAAATCAGGATGAAAAGGGAAATAGCAGAAATAGTCTTGACAGGAAAGCCTCTTACGCTGCTCTGCAAGATGTAATAGCGGATTATGACAAAGCGTTGACCCTTAATCCTCGCCTTGTGTTTGCCTGGTTTAATAAGGGAGTCATCTATTATTCTATCGGCGATTACACATCTGCAATGCAATGTTTTAACGAAGCCCTCAATACTGACCCGGAATTTGGTCAAGCTTATTTCAATAGAGGACTCTCCTATCTTCGTGCGGGAAATAAAGCCCAAGCTTTCTCCGATCTCTCCAAAGCCGGCGAACTGGGAGTGCTCTCCTCTTATAATATCCTGAAAAGAATGAAATGAAAAATCCTCACTGCCATAGATAGCGGAAATAAAAAAGGTCATCACGTTTGCGATGACCTTTTTTATTAGTGTTAAGCAGAATTTAGCCTTTTGCTGCGTTGGCTGCTGCACCACGGGCTGCACGAGTGAGCTGAACTGCACAAACCACTGCATTCTTGGCGTTCATGAGCTCAAGACCTTCATAGTGAAGATCGCCTACTGCAAGACTCTTGCCAAGTCCGAGATTGTCAACATTTACAATAAGACGCTCAGGGATATTGTTGTAAAGAGCTTTCACTTTAAGCTTGCGGAGTGAAAGAGTAAGCTTACCACCGGCTTTAACACCCTCTGCATGACCCTCAATCTGAACAGGCACCTCCATTACGATAGGCTTCTCGTCACCTACCTCAAGGAAATCGATATGAAGAATAGTATCTTTTACCGGCTGGAACTGAAGATCCTTCATGACAGCCTTACGCTTGTCACCCTTAATGTCAAGATCAATCTCGAAAATATCAGGAGAATAAACAAGCTTACGCACGTCCTCAGCCTTAACTACGATATCGGTAGTGATAAGACCACGCTTGCCGTCTACGTCTACAATTTTTTCACCCTCCTTGAGCTCACCGTTATAAGGGAGATCTACGAGTTTGCCACCATTCAACACTGCGGGGATTTTACCCTCTGCACGCAACGCCTTTACAGACTTCTTGCCAAGCTCTGTACGAGGCTCAGCGCTAAGTTCGAATTTCTTCATTGTTTAATTGTTTGTGTTACTCAAAATAAGTTTTTGCTCCGACATTTTTCGCTTTCGGGAGCGGGCCTACGCATCTGAAGACACGTGAGGCAACAGATTTCCCATCACACGTTTTTTCAAAAGCAATGCAAAATTACAAAAAAAATCCGATATAAGAAATTTTTAAAGAGAAGAGTTTAACAAGGTGCTTCAAAATTTTCCGGATAATTGAATAAATAGCCTCTTCGATACAGAAAATCAATATATACCACAACCCGTCTTTGAGCAAAGAGGAATAATGATAGTCTATTAAACCCATCGGAGTATTCAATAATTTCTTTCGACCTGTTAATTCGGCATTGGGTCTAAATTCATCAAGCAAAAGGTTTCTCGATTGCTCAAAAGAGAGTGCCTTATCTGAGTTGTTCATTGAGAATGTTTTTTCAGCGATGAAAATTATATATTATGAAACGCTTGAAAAGGAGAGAGTTAAAAAGCCAAGAATTATAAGAAGATAAAGGGCAACGGATACAATCAAATATAATATGAAATATCCCAGTCGCTTTTTAATCCTTACAATAGGGAAGGCTTTATACATACTTAAGGAACAAATAAGGATGGAATAGGTAATCTCCAGTCCTGAATACCATGTTTCAGAAATAAGCGACAAAGGACTCATAATAATACTAAAAAGAAGTATTGAAGATGTCATATATATCATTGCAGCGAAATATTCGGCAAGATTATATTTCCTTGCTCCTACCTTTCTATATACAATCGGGATAGCCAACAAAGCGGGGATGTATATTGTAAGGT
>CAMWSM010000120.1 GCA_947176915.1 uncultured Porphyromonadaceae bacterium
CGATGCCATTTTTGTAGTCGAGATGCATTGTTTCATAGCGCACACCCACATCCAGCCTATACCTACGGAAAGGAATGGCATACTGACAGAAGAAGGCATATTTCCCCTCTCTGGAGTTTAGCCGTATTAGATCTTTCGGATAATTTTGCGCTGATGAATGGTCATGCTTTATGAAATTTCCATCTACACCGAAACTAAGAATGGATTGTTCTGACGGCTTCCAACCAAACTTCATTATTCCCGACCATAAGTCGTAAATGCTTGTTGTCCTGTTAACCACATCATGGATAGGAGTAAATGTTCCCTCTTCTTCCACCATACCGACAGAGGTGGATCTGCGTCTTAAATAATCACCATTGAAGTTTAGATTAAACTTATCCGTCAGGCTCCCATCGTAATAGGCATTCACCTGCCATTGATCATAGTGATGAGGTGAAGAACTTCTGGAATTGAGGATTTCATACGGCTCTCCATTCCGTGTCATATCGGTGAATGTATTTCCAACATTGCGTTCAGTATCATTAGTATATGTTAATTTAGCTCCGGCGTTTCTTCCTGCCGGCAGACTGATATTGCCACCACCCGAGATGGTCCAGTTATAGTAAGCGGCATTCCAGGCAGGCATGTCAGAAAACATTATCCACTCATCTGTCCGGGTAAAGAAAGTCTCACGGTTTGTCTGATCGGGTCTTACCCTATAGGAGTCGTTATCCCATGTCAGAAAGAAATCTGTCGCTCCCATGCCGTATGATAACGAAAGTTGCTGATAATCAGAAAATCTTCTGCCGATACTCTCTCTGGTATATGCGCGTATGCCCATTCCCTCGGCAATCTTTCTTTTAAGTATTATTTTGATTACCGCCATATATTCAGCATCATACTCTACTCCGGGATTACGTATTATTTCCACGCATTTTATGTCGGTGGTACGAATTCGGGTAAGCTCAGCGCTATCCTGTATTTTTCTGTTCCCTATATAGATTACGGCTTTCCCTCTGCCTGCCACATAGAAACTCCCGTCCTGATCTTTTACAAATGGCAGTTGTGCGAGCATATCTTCCGTAGTTGGCATATCTCCCAAAGAGGAATGGCTGATGTCGACAGTAATATTATTTCCATTAAGTTTTATATAGTTGTTGCCTCCACTTATCACCAACTCCTCTAATTCCCGGGCTTTCACACTGTCGGAAATTTCCGCTACAATGGATTTACGGTTAGCAGTTGTATCGCCCGACATTAAGTTGCAGCTATCATAATATGAAGCCAATAACGGACAAGCGAATAAATTCAACAAAGTGAACAATTGAAATCTCATTGCATTGATATATCGTTTGGAATCTGAGGAGCCTTAGGACAAGCCATATCAGGATAATACCACTTATCCTTACCATAAGCCAATATTGTATCTCTCCAGCAGATATGCCTGTATTTTCTACATGACGTGAAATCTTCACAATTAGAACAAGGGCTATCCTGTGGTATATCAGACTGCTTTAAATAGAAAAGTTCCTTGGCTTTGGGAGAATCCCATATCTCTTGTAACGTATGATGATTTAAATCGCCCAATATGAAATGCGGATGCCAATACAATTCTTCACAAATTGTAACTTTCCCATCAGGTAAGATATATAATGCACACAGATTTCCTGAACATAAATGTCTTTTATTGAAAATCTTTTCTTTATCCGCACTTGAAAGTTTATTAAAGTCCCATAAAACTATTGGGGCTTTTATCTTGAAATTAAAAACTCCTTCTGTATTTATCTGTTTAATATATTCTCGAATAAGAACTGTATTTTCACTCCTTGCACGATAATCAGCATAAGGAAGTCCATTATACATTGAGCATTTAGCAGCATCTATCATCCAACCTTGAAGAGAAGTTCTTTCCTTAAAAAATTCATATAGGCTTTGCATATCTTCCACAGAATCATTATATCTGTTAAGTACCGTATGAACTACATAAGGAATCTGATGTTTATCCAATAGTATGAATGTCTCCTTGATTTTTTTTAAATAATCTGGTGTAACTTTCAAAATATTAATTAGATGAGATTCAATTAAGGTGTCAAGTGATATTTGGATCGGATCTTTTGTCGCTCCTAATGCTTTCCACTTAATAATTTCATCCTCTGTTAACGGTTTTTTTATAGAAATATCCGGTTGATAACCGTATTGAGTTAATAAGCGGACAACTGCTTCCCAATGAGGATACAGTAATACCTCTCCTCCCATTAATTTGAATCTAACTACACCCATCTCATGTGCTTCTGAAATGATTTTCTTTATTAAGTCAAGAGACATCTTTTTATTTTGGTTACCTTTTCTATCGGCGTAACAATACACACAAGAAGTCACACACTGAAGAGTAAGATTACATATAATTTCAACAGGTGCCTTTAATCGTGATAATTCCAAATCTATCACTTCTCCTTCATAAGTAAAATATTCCGGTAAAATACGTTTAGGTTTAGTATCTTTATTTTCATTGTAAGGTACTAAAATATGTGGTGGGAAGATAGATGATCCATTATGTATTACAGTATCATTGTCCAATAAAGGTGTTAGATGTCTTTCAACCTTTTCTATTTCAATACTAAAATAAGAAGAAATGTCCTTATATATTTCAGTTACTTCCCTACCATCAAAAAAAGTCAACATCATCGCGTATAAGGGATGAATTACATTTAAAATTGCCGGCGTATTATAACCTTGTCGGGCCATAATTATAGCTTTCCCTTCCTCTTTTCGCAACACATATTGTGGGTTTACTATATACTTCATCTTTCTGGTTATAGGTTGTTAAAAGTTGTCAGGTTCAAACCTGACAACTTTTAACAAATGTTACTTAAGGTTTCTTTTTGCCATTTTCTCCCTCATCTCCCTCATCGCCTTTGCTGGTGGAATTTCCACCGTTATTTTCACTACAGCAAACAGCGCATACTGGACCTGCCTCACCGTTTCCACCTTTGAGTTCTTCCAATTGAGATTCAAAGAGGAGATCTAAGTCTTTTTTTAAATCCATAAATTAAGTTATTAATAAATAGTTAAACAATAAGAGAGTATACGATAAAAATCATATCGTCTCAAATATCTGCGGGAATATTTTTGTAGTTCCCAGAGTGCTACGAAATTGTTTTATTAATCCAACCCGACAATATTTTATTTTGGAGTCGGAATACGATACGGTATTCTCCATTAAGGGAGAAGATGGTCTCGATGAATGAAGGTTCATCCTGGAGGAGCGCGACAGTATTTCCGTAGGCATCGAGAATCTCGAAGCTCACAATCTCGGAATTGGCAACCCCAGCGATCTCGACACCATCGACCTTGCTGATCAAGCAAACGATAGGAGCAGGAGGCATCCTATTCCCGTGTGCAGGATCCGGATTTTCCGGAGTAAGATAGGATGTGACATTTTCCTCATCTCCCATATTACTTTCCTGTGCATACAAGGATGAATTAAAGCCAAAGCCAATAATGAGGACCATGACCAATGAGAGTTTTGTGAAAATCTGTTTCATGTTGGCATTTGTTTTTGGGTAAAATTACAATTCGCCAGACTTGTAACCAAGAAAATGAGTACGGTTTTTGTACGGAATTTGTACGGAATCAGTACAGTTTTTGTATGAAACTATTCAACTAAAAGTTAGTCAGGGTATTATAGAGGTACGCCATCCTGAAAATAAGTATTTTTGTAAACTATTGGACAGATAAAAAACAAACTTTTCTTTACAGTTTACGAATGATTGCATCGAGATATTCTGTGGATACACCGTCTCCTGCGAGACGTTTCCTGAGTTTTGTGCGGTAGCCGGAAACAGTCTGTTTGCTCTTATTAAGCACCTCAGCCGCCTCGCCAGGTTTAACCCCACATTTTATAAGTAGGAGCAACTTGAATTCCAAGACCGAGAATTTGCCTAAGAGCAACCTGAGATTATTCACAAAATGAGGTGAAGATTTGCGGACAGCTTTTTCAAGTTCATCCCACAGTGTTGCGCTTTCCGGGATAGCCTTGCCGTATACTATATGTTGCTGGAGTTTTACGAAGGCTTCCGAGCTGACAATTGTCTCGTCAATTGGCTGAATGGAGTCTTTAGAAGCTGTTACGACCTTAATTATATCCTTTATTCGCCTTTTAATATCTTCTGTCTTGGATGACAGCCCCAGGTTAGCGACACTCTGCCCCTCAGAGGATAATGGATTCTCATGTTCCAACTTTTTCAACAGTTGGGTCAGAGAAGTGTACTTCTCAAGAAGAGATGCGTATTTGCGGTTACGTTGAATATATGTGAGTGCCCATCCAAAAGCGATAAGCAGTCCTCCTATACTAACCCAGAGAACCCTCTTTTCGAGATCTTGTTGTTTGATTTCAGCCTTTTCTTTGGCTTTGACATGGCTTTCATAGTTGAGAGTGTTCTTGACAATAGAGACATCATTTGCTTCTGTTCTCTTTTGTTCGATTGCTATGGTAGAGAGCAGAGAATCAATATATACACCGATTAAATCCTGTTCTGAAAACTTACGGAGTTCAGGACGGAGAAAGAGAGTAAAGGCTCCGCTACGGTATAATTTGGCGGACGGCTCATCAGAATCCACCACCTGACTGGCCAAAGCGTAGGCCTCTTCATACATCCCTGCCTTATAATATATATCAGCCGCCGAGATATAGGCGAAAGGTTTTGTGTCGTCCCAGACATCGAGAGCTCCCTGATTGATATAGATGACGGCGGAATCTGATTGTCCCAGCTTTTCTTTTATAATAGCTTTATAGAGGGTCATAAAAGCACGGTGTTCCGAAGGGAGATGGTCAGCAAGACGATATCCCCTGTTGATATGGATGTCTGCACTGTCCAGTTTTCCTTGATGCATATAGATTGCACCAATCAGCTGATTATCGAAGGAAAGGTTTGCAGTGTCAGAGAGAGTTTCGTTGATTCTAATTGCTTTGATCAGGGAGCGAGCAGCATCGGAGTATAAATGTACGTCATTGTAAAGCCTTCCTGTCTGGCTTAAGATACGGCTTCTGAGAGGCAGAGGCATATCATCCATGTGGGTCGCATGATTAAAGAAATTCAGGGCTGTGGGGTAATCCCCCAAATCAGAGTAGACTCTTCCGGCATAATAAAGTGCTTCGGGGTAAAAACCACGTTTCGGGTGTTTTTCCTCATATTTTAGTGATAATAGGATAAGGGAATCGGAGGTGTGTGGTATATACAGCTTGTCGTTGGCTTTGACACTTAGCAGCGCGTGGAGGCTTCTGTCTCCCTCGTTGAGGGAGGAGGACGACATGGAGTCGAGCATCTGTTTTGCCTCAGATATGGAATCGGGTTCATTCTCCAGCAAATGAGATGCATGGATTAGCGCCGGATTGTCGGACGTTCCTCTTCCGCAGGCTGCTCCGATCAGGAGGGTTGCGACAGAGATAATTATGTAATGAAATGTTCTGAGATCCATAGATAGTTTCATGTCAAGGAATGAGAGGGGCATTTCCCGGCGCCAAACAAGAGAATAATCTCACAAAGTTAAGACAGATGCGGGTGTATTTGCAAGAGAATTTGTACGGAAAAAGTACGGAATTTGA
>CAMWSM010000121.1 GCA_947176915.1 uncultured Porphyromonadaceae bacterium
ATACCTGCACCGTCTTACTGCCGAAAATCAATCATGATGAAGAGCCGCTTTCTGATAAGAACCGCCCGCT
Source organism: uncultured Porphyromonadaceae bacterium (assembly GCA_947176915.1). Lineage (GTDB taxonomy): Bacteria > Bacteroidota > Bacteroidia > Bacteroidales > Muribaculaceae > Lepagella. Next base: position 71 of record CAMWSM010000121.1, read on the forward strand.
TATTGCCAAGATGCATAAAGCAATGAGCATCATTCAGTTTAAATTGGAAGGTCAGATGTTTGAACGCCATCCGGAATGGAAGATGGATGACCGGCGGCTGCTTCATAGAATCAATTATGAAAAAGGCACCGTTACTCTTGACGGAAAAGAATATCCTCTCCGGGATTCTCATTTTCCCACTATTGATCCGGCAAATCCCTACGCTCTCAGTGCGGAGGAGCGCTCACTGATGGATAAGCTTATTCATTCATTTTCCGTCAGTGATAAACTTAAACGCCATGTCGGGCTTTTCTATTCACACGGCAGCCTGTTTAATGTATGCAATTCCAACCTTCTCTTCCATGCCTCTATTCCGCTAAATGCCGACGGTTCCCTTAAAGAGGTGGAGCTTAACGGAAACACATATAAAGGGGAGGCATTGCTCCGGCAGACAGAGATGCTGATGCGTACTGCTGTGAATAACGACACACCTGTCGAACAACGACAAAATGCTATTGACTTTTATCTTTATGCATGGTGCGGACCTGATTCACCACTTTTCGATAAAAGCAAAATGGCTACTTTTGAACGTTATTTCATAGCTGACAAGTCTACTCATAATGAAGAGAAAGGATGCTACTATCATCTGAGAGAAAAGAGCGAGGTGTGCGATATGATTCTCGATGAATTCAAAGTGGAGGGGGAACATCGGCATATTATCAATGGCCATGTGCCGGTCAAAGCCGGCAATGGGGAGAATCCGGTTAAAGCGGATGGAAAACTTATGGTCATCGACGGAGGATTCTCCAAGGCTTATCATGACACTACAGGCATAGCCGGATATACGCTTGTTTATCATAGCCGTGGGTTTGAATTGGTTCAGCACGAGCCTTTCACCTCGGCTGATGAGGCTGTGCGTAACGGCACAGACATTATTTCCGTCAATCGTCTTGTGGAGCTAAACACCCAACGAGTCCGTGTGAGAGACACCGACAGAGGTAAAGAACTTGCAGTACAGATAGACGAGTTGCGCGAACTACTCTATGCCTATAGAAGAGGATTAATAAAGGAACGCAAATAAAACTTAAAGAGGGGGACTCGGCGAGTCCCCCTCTTTAAGTTTTATTTACCTTCGAGGTCGGAAGCGGCAAATTCCATGAGATAGGCTTTTATGAAAGCATCAATGTCGCCATCCATCACTCCGTTCACATCTGAAGTCTGATGGTTTGTACGATGGTCTTTCACCCGGCGGTCGTCGAATACATAACTCCGAATCTGGCTACCCCACTCTATTTTCTTCTTGCCAGCCTCTATTTTGGCTTGCTCCTCCATACGGTGATTAAGCTCCTTTTCATAAAGAATAGATTTCAACTGACGCATGGCGTTCTCCTTATTCTTAGGCTGGTCGCGGGTCTCGGTGTTTTCAATAAGAATCTCCTCCTCCTCGCCTGTGTAGGGGTCTGTGTACTGATAACGCAAACGGACCCCCGATTCAACCTTATTCACGTTCTGTCCGCCGGCGCCACCTGAACGGAAAGTATCCCATGACACTCGCGCAGGCTCGACATTGATTTCTATTGTGTCGTCAACCAGAGGAGTTACGAAAACTGAGGCAAAGGATGTCATTCGCTTCCCCTGAGCATTATACGGGCTTACACGGACAAGGCGATGCACCCCGTTCTCACTTTTCAGATAGCCGTAGGCATAATCACCTTCGATATTGATAGTTACAGATTTAATGCCTGCATCATCCCCCTCAAGAAGCTGGGCAATAGAAGTCTTATAGCCATGTTTCTCAGCATAACGCAGATACAGACGCATCAGCATCTGTGCCCAATCCTGACTTTCCGTTCCTCCGGCTCCGGAATTAATCTTCAACACCACACCAAGCTTATCCTCTTCACGACGAAGCATGTTGCGCAACTCAAGTTTTTCGATCTCATCCATCACCTTGGCATACTGCGCATCAACCTCCTCTTCAGTTACGAGTTCATCTTTAACAAAATCGAAAGCGAGCTGAAGCTCCTCAAGCTGTTTCTCAAGGTCGGTATAGGAATCGATCCAGAAATGCAGGCCCTTGATTTTTTTCATCTGAGCCTCGGCTTTCTCTCGGTCTTCCCAGAAGTCTGCCACATGGGTGCGCAACTCCTCCTCCTCTACCTCTATTTTCTTATTTTCGATGTCAAGATATCTTTTCAGAGCCTCCGTCCGCTCAGAGGCTTCCTTCAATTGTTCCTGTGTTATCATCCTTTAAAATATTCAATCTTGTCATAATCTTCCATTCTCTCCTCATCCCCTTAACATCTTATTTTCCCCTTCCCCCTTAACCCTTAATCCTTAACCCTTAACCCCTCATTCGGCATACATCGCCTCTATCTCCTTGGCATATCTCTTGGCCACAATCGGACGGCGCACTTTCATCGTATTTGTTACCTCCCCGTGCATGATAGAGAAATGGTTCGGCAGAAGAGTGATACGCTTTATCTTTTCGTAGGCAGCGACATCTGCCTGTACAGAATCAATCTGTCCCATGATGAATTTCACCACTTCAGGATTGGACACGAGTTTCTCTGTTTCGGAATAATCTATCCCTTTGGACTCAGCCCACTTGCGAAGCTGGGAAAGATTCGGCACAACCAGGGCAGTTACAAATTTACGCTGATCGCCTATCACAGCCACCTCATCAATATACTTGTTCTCTGCCAGCCTGCTCTCAAGCATTTGCGGAGCAATGTACTTTCCGTTTGATGTCTTAAAAAGATCCTTCACTCTCTCTGTGAGGACAAGGGCGCCATTACTGTTGAAATATCCGGCATCTCCGGTGCGGAAAAATCCATCATCAGTAAACGCCTGTTCGTTGGCTTTCGGATTCTTATAGTAGCCCGGAGTTACAGTCGCTCCTTTCACCAGTATCTCTCCGTTATCATCTATCCTTACCTGAAGGCCTGGAAGGGGCACTCCCACTGTCCCTATCTCATAGTCAACGTTGGGATAGAAACTTACCGTAGCAGTTGTCTCACTTAATCCATAGCCAATGACAATATCAATTCCTACCGACCGCATAAATTCCACTATGCGGTCGCTTAACGGCGCACCGGCAGTGGGAAAGAAATTCGGATCCGGAATGCCTATTGCATGTTTGAGCTTCATGAATATGTTCTTGTCCCAGAAACGATATTCCTTCTCAACAAGCCAAGGCACTTTTTTTCCGAGCCGGACATAATCGAGATTACGCTTTTTTCCACATTTCAAGGCACGCTCCACCATTTTGCGCTGCAAGCTGCTCATGCCAGCAATCTTCTCCTTGACTCCGGCATAAACCTTCTCCCAAAAACGGGGCACGCAACACATTATGTTGGGATGAACCTGATGGATAGTGTCCTGAATGACACGCGGGTCGTAGTTTATGGCAACAGGGATTCCCTTGGTAAGGCAAAAGAAAGTCCATGCTTTTTCAAGGATATGGCTCATAGGGAGAAAAGCCATAGAGATATCCTTGTCGTTGATCTGGGTCAACAGCTTTATATGAGCCTCGATTGCAGCGTCGTAATTAGAATGGGTGATTGCCACTCCCTTAGGCTCTCCGGTGGTGCCGGATGTATAGATTAGGGTAGCCATATCTTCAGGGAGGCCTCTCTCCGCACGAGCCTCAACCTCCCGGGCAACCTCATCGCCTGCCTCCATTCCTATCCTTACGAAATCATCCCAGAAGATTGAGATCGTGTCATCATCTTTCAGAGCCATATCTGAATTTTTGAAGACCACAATTCTCTTCACCCTCTCGGGATGCCTCTTCCAATAACTGTAAGCCAAGGGATACTGATGGGAATCACCTACGAACAATACCGTAGCCCCTCCGTTTTCAACTATGAAATCATATTGATCCTGAGAAGAGCTTGAATAAAGGGGTATAGCGGCAAGACGATTCCTGAAAGCACCCAGTTCTGTGATCAGAATTTGGGGAGTATTTGGAGAGCATATCGCTATCGTGTCTTTCTCTATAAGCCCTAACTTCGCGAGGGCTTTACCTGCCACCTCCACCTGACGGCTGAAGTCGTTCCATGAGGTAGACTGCCATTCCCCGTCCTTACGCCAGCAGAAACGGTAGGCTTCACGGTCGCCGTAACGACGCGCTTGTGTGTTGATTGTCTCGACTAATCTATTTGCCATAATATTCTTCCCTTATGGGTATAAATTTATTACCCGCTGGGAATTCGGGCGTAAAGTTAACAATTTTTTGCGATATTTCAGGAGATGAGAGTTCCTTAATTTCAATTATTACTCTCTCTCAGACCCTGAAAATAGCAATCGAGCACATCTTTAGCAGCCGTGAATGAGGATTGCTCATTATTAAGCACCCTCAGCTCCTTCTGCTCAAGAAGAGCTTTAACGGCAGGCGTGTTGTAGAAATGATTTCGCAACTGCTCGTCAATCGTCTCTATCATCCAATATTTTGCCTGTTCATTACGCTTGCGCTCAAAATATCCGGTCTTTTTCACATAGTTGAAATATCGGTCGATCATATCCCAGACCAGATCGATGCCGAGTTCGTAGTAGCCACTATATGTGATGACCTCCGGTTTCCATTTGCTTGGTGTAGGAGGGAAAAGGAAAAGGGCATTCCTGAACTGGCTGGCTGCCAGTTTCGCCCGATCTACATTATCGCCGTCACATTTATTGATTACGATGCCGTCTGCCATCTCCATTATGCCTCGCTTGATGCCCTGAAGCTCGTCGCCTGTTCCTGCAAGCTGAATCAACAGAAAGAAATCCACCATGGAGTGGACAGCGGTTTCACTTTGTCCTACTCCCACGGTCTCAACGAATATATTGTCGTAGCCGGCTGCCTCACACAGAACGATTGTCTCCCTCGTCTTACGTGCCACACCACCCAATGACCCTGCCGATGGGGAAGGACGAATGAAAGCATCTTTCTCCTGCGACAGTTTTTCCATGCGTGTCTTATCTCCAAGTATGCTGCCATGCGTGCGTTCACTACTCGGATCTATTGCGAGCACTGCCAATTTTCCCCCTTGCTTCAGCACATGAAGTCCGAAAACATCAATAGATGTAGACTTGCCGGCACCGGGAACGCCTGTAATCCCTATACGGCGCGACTTACCTGAATAAGGAAGACATTTTTCTATGACTTCCTGCGCTATTGCCTGATGTGCCTCCGCAGTGCTTTCTACAAGAGTAACAGCTCGGCCTAATACGCTCACATCTCCTTTCAGAATCCCTTCCACATAATCATTTACGCTTAACTGAGGGACACGGCGACGCGCTTTACGATACGGATTTACGGTAGGTTGAGAGCCTACCCCGGAATTTACCTGCAATCCTTTATATGCCGAATCATTCTCGGGATGTTCCATGATATATCTTAGATTTTTATGAATTACGTAATTTTATCTTCACTTGTCAACAATTCAATGCAACAGCGTGTAGATAACTTTTATAT
>CAMWSM010000122.1 GCA_947176915.1 uncultured Porphyromonadaceae bacterium
TCGGCAACTTTACGCTTGGTTGGAGCAACGTCAATCTTATCCTTCGCACGCTCAAAGCGTCCCTCTATGGCATCCCTTCCGGCAAACTTGCCCAGCCTTGAAGCCTTGAACGGAGTGGCGATCGTATTGCCGTCGGCATCGGTGGCAAAATATACAAGTCCGTGATACTCCCTGCCGTTCACCCTGCCGTCAGCCACATCACAACGCACGTTGTAGAGTGACAGCACGGCATTATACTCTCCGAGGGTCTGGAACTTGTAGCGCATACCCACCATCTTGACCGTGTTGGCAACCTGTCGCTTGATGTCGCCTTCGGGGTCAATCTTCTTAATCGGCATGTCAGGCGTGATTTTCTCACGCTCTGCAACCTTCAGCCCATACTTCTGCTCCAGCTCACGGCATACCTTCTTGTTCTTGTAGAAGTTGTTTCGGTCAGATATGCAGCGTCCGTCAGTGCCGACGCGGAGAGCAACGATGTGGACGTGGTGGCGTTCAATGTCCTCATGCTTGTAGATCATATAGGGCATATCGGCAAAACCCATCTTCTCCATGTACTCGTGCGCCAGACGTGTGAAGTCAGTGTCACTGAGCTTGTCATCGGGATGCGGATTGAGCGAGATGTGCATCATCGGCCGCTCGGTGCGCGACGATGTGGGTATCCAGCGCATGAAATCCTCGTATGCACGGTGGATATTGACCGTACCGCTGCCGTCATTGTAAATCTTGTTGGTGTCAAGCAGACGACCGCGCTCCTTGTTTATCTTCTCGCCGTTGTAGGTCAATGCACCGTAGAGGGAGTTTCCTATTGATATTTTTGCGACCACTGCCCGTCGAATTTCTGAGCGAGAGCGACAATCTCACTGTTGACCTTAATCAGTTCGACGGTCAGTTTCTCCAGCTTGTAGAGAGCCGACATCGCCTTTTTCTCTGTAAAGTTCTCGCGCAGCGTCTTGACAACATTGTCGTAAGAAACGCCGAGGGTGCGGAAAAGTGAGTTGAAAGAGGACAGCTTGTCGATGAACACACGGGTGTTCTCGTCGATGGTATAGACCTTGAAAGGCTTCTGGAATATGAAATTCTTGATGAACGCTCCCCGGCTTTCGAGTCCGGAGCGGTCGAACATTGCGAGGAACTTGGCGTTTTCCTCCGCATTGAACCGCACAACATAGCGGTTTACCGACGGGTCGGTCTTGGGGCGGCGTCCGCCCCTGCTTGAAGTCTGTGTCATACTTATGTGGATTAAGTGGTGGTGCCGCATAGCGGAACGACATGGCGACGCAGTTTCATCGTATGGATTTACGACTTGGGAGTAAATCTTCCCCATGTTTACATGGCAAGTGTTTTCCGTGGCACAATCTTCGATTCGTGTGCCGGGAAACATAACTTGCAATGTTCATGTGAACATCCTCCCTAATATGAAATATGGAATAGTCCGTAAGAAGCAGCCCTGATGTAATTCTTCTCCAAGACCAACCGTGATTTCAGTGCGTCGGCGGGATAACTGTTTCCGTTATGCTTCCATAAATTTACAAAAAATCCGGTGAAAATCCTAATGAACGGCGAAAAAAAATCTGCAATGCCGGAAAATCGGGATGGAGACGTTTTGCCGTCAAAAAAAATTTGATGTTGAAATGTTAAATTTTTCGCCTTGAAATTCGGACATAGCCGGACATACTTGGACATAGCCGGACAGGTTGTTAAAAATCAGCAAATTGGCAAAAATTTCGATTTGACAAAATGGAATTTTATTTGTTTCTTTGTGTAGAGAATGGCACTCAGGATTGCCTCCGAGGAAGTCAACTTACAGATCGGATTATGAACTTTCCCATCGGACTGCAAGCAAGATTGCCGACTCGTCAGGAATATTTCCTGCAATAAATCTGACTGGCAATACACAGATGTATGTTGCTTCCTTCCGGACAATCTAAAAAGGTTATAAGGTATAAAGATTGCTTCCTGAATGACAATATAGAAATCTGACTTCATTGCCTCTAAGATGACAGGCAAGCAATATGACTGGCAACCCTCCAACCTGCCTACCTATAGCCATGCAGCCCTGTGGCCACATAGCCAAGGCAGAACCCACCACTTCATCCACAACTAAATTTGTAATTATTATGACAGACAAGAAAGAGACACTGCGGGTCAAGTAGCCCGACCGATACCCTCCAGACAGCGGAGGAAGGTCGCCATGAGCGACAGGACATGCTGTCACAAATTCCGCACACATCGTTGCCGCCATTCATTGGCTCCCGGCAAAATCCAGCCCTTTTTACCGTGTCAGGTCATACGCTGACGGCCACCGCTGTGCAGACACCACTACATCCATTTTTCTAAATCTTAATTATGGCAGACCCCAAATTTGTCGCTTTCTCCACCCAGAAAGGTGGAGCAGGCAAGACCACCCTGACCGTCCTTGCGGCAAGCTACCTCTACTACGTGAGGGGACTCAAAATCCTCGTGGTTGACTGCGACTATCCGCAGTTCAGCATAGAGGAGATGCGACAGCGCGACAAGGACCTGATAGAGTGCAGCACCCAGTTCAAGAAACTTTTCTCCGACACTCTCCGCCAGACAAAGCTGGCACCGTACCCCCTTCTGACGGCGAAGCCGGAGGAAGCCATGCAGAAAGTCCGCGAGATAATCGAGGCAGGCAACGAGATCGACATCGTTTTCTTCGACCTCCCCGGCACGGTGAACAACCGTGGCGTGGTGAACATCCTCAACTGCATGGACACCGTGATAGTCCCCGTCGCCGCAGACAGGGTGATACTTGAAAGCTCCCTTGCCTTCGCCCTGAAGATACAGGAGTGGCTCACGACAGGACGCACGCAGGTAAAGGACATGTATATGCTCTGGAACCTCGTCGATGCCCGTGAGAAAACAGACCTCTACGAACAGTATGAGGCGGTCTTCGAGGAATACGGATTGCAGACGATGAGAACCAAGATACCGGACACCAAGAAATACCGCCGCGAGGGGTCAAAGACCCTCAACCGCGCCGTGTTCCGCTCCACCGTCGTGCCTCCCGACAAGACACTGCTGAAAGGCACGAGACTCCCCGAACTTACAGATGAACTGCTCGGAATACTCAAGCTCTGACTTTTATGGGCAAGGTATATGAGTCCAAAATCGACCCCGATGAGTTCATCAGGTCATTCAGGGAGGAGTCCTCCTCGCTGTCAACGCTGAAAAAGAAGCCCTCCGATAAGGCAGCCCCCACCGTGCCGGAAACAGATAATCCAGCTGAACCGCCCAAGAAACCCACTCCTGCGGAACATAGGAAATCAAATGTTGACCATGACCGTGAGCGCGAGTATATGGAGCGTTTCGTAAGGAACATGGCATATATGGCTCCAGAAGTAAAGTTCACGCAGACGGAGATAGATCCGGAATTCATCTGGAAAATCAGGCAGATACTTTTCTGCCGTGAGAAAGGACGGGTATGCTCGGTCAAGGCTTACATCAACAACGTGCTGGCTGCTCATTTTGAAGAGTACGCCGATATTATCAACTCCAAACTGTAATCAATGACTAAATCCAGTTCACGTATAGTCACCATTGAAGTGACCTCACCTTCGGAAGTTGAATTGAGAGCGTCCGAAGCGAGAGAGAAATATCTCTCCAAGTTCCTCAGTCCCCATGAGGTTAATTCCAGCAAGAAGGTCTATCTCTATCCGGAAGTCCATGCAGTCCTCAGCCGCATGGTGAAAGCCCTCAGCGTCAAGGGTGTCTCGATAGGCTCATACGCCTCAGAAATCCTGCTTGACCACTTCGCCAACCACCATTCCGCGATGCAGGGTGTCTTCGATGCTGAAAAAGAACCCCTGTTCTGATGGAGATGATCATTATAATCGCATTGCTCGCAAGCAATGTGTGGCTCATAAGGAAAGTGCTCGCCAAACCGGATGCACCGCAAGCGGAGAAAGATGAACCGCCGAAGGTAACTGAGCAACCTCCGACAGAAGATGACCTGTCAGATGTCGTCGGCAAGAGTTCATTCGACGTGCAGCAGTTCATGGACTCGTTCCGTGAGGTAGCGAAAGAGACGGCGAAGGAAGCCGCGACAGAGGTCGCAAAAGAGATCATCCCCTTAATCGTCAAGGAGCCCGGCACTCCCGAAGATGCAGGACTCCCCGAACCTCCGGTTGAAACGCCTGATGCGCGAGTCCCCGATGAGAAACTCGATGAAGTCTTCTCCAGTCTCTCTGCAAGTGAGCTTACAGGGGAACCTCCCGTTCCTGCCGAACCAAATGCCGAAGGCGTTGACTTCGAGGAAATGAGGAGAACCATCGACGTGCTGAAAGGAAACTCCGACAAGCCCGAAGATGAAAAGACAGCCCGAAGGGTATTATCCCAGCTCGAAGGTACAGAGATCATAGAGTATGTGAAACTTGACCCGGTAGTGCGAAAGCGCATACTCATGATTGAGTGCCAGATGCCCGACATCCCCGAACAGGAACCTGAGGCGAAAGCCGAAGACACCGAGACAAAGGCGAAGAAAATCGTGTTCCATGCCGACATAGACACATCCGACATTGATGCGATAGACTTCAACATCCTCCATTAACCACCACTTTTATCCACAACCCAAATTTCATTTTTATTATGACTAAATTTCTTAAGTCCCTCTACAACCGTATCGTATCCTTCGTGAACAGCCCCGCAATGCGTCGCCCCGTCGCCGCCCTGCTTCTCCTCACCGCCGCAGTCCAGATGTGGGCAGCCGGCAACGGCATGGCAGGCATCAACGAGGCAACCTCGATGGTCACAAGCTACTTCGACCCCGGCACCAAGCTCATCTACGCCATCGGCGCTGTGGTGGGTCTCATCGGCGGCGTGAAGGTATATGGCAAGTTCTCCTCCGGTGACCCCGACACAAGCAAGACCGCCGCATCGTGGTTCGGTGCGTGCATCTTCCTTATCGTGGCAGCAACCATCCTCCGTTCATTCTTCCTCTGATGAGCGAGTACACAATCAACAAAGGCATAGGCAGGACGGTGGAATACAAGGGTCTGAAAGCCCAGTACCTGTTCATCTTCGCCGGAGGTCTCATCGCCGATTTCATACTGTTCGTAGTGATGTATATGTGCGGCATACCCCAGTGGTTCTGCATAGGCTTCGGTGCCGTGAGCGCGTCAGTGCTGGTGTGGTACACCTTCCGGCTCAACGGCAAATACGGACAGTACGGTCTGATGAAACTGACCTCCGTCAAGTACCGCCCCCGGTATATCATCAACCGTCTGCGCCTTGCCAGACTTATCAAAGGAAACAGACAATGAGAAACATACTGAAAGCAACCACACTCGAAAGCAAGCTGCCCCTGCTTGCAGTGGAGCACGGCTGCATCATCTCAAAGGACGCCGACATAACGGTGGCCTTTGAGGTGAGCCTCCCGGAACT
>CAMWSM010000123.1 GCA_947176915.1 uncultured Porphyromonadaceae bacterium
ATTCCCACCTGCGCCGCCTCTCGCAGTCCTGGAGCTTTATCTCCTGCATAGAGGTGATGAACTGGTATGTCTTATTCTGGTTTATGGCCTGCTGCTCGAAAGACTCGTAGTCGAGCACCTTACGCTTCCGCAGGAATGAGGTTATCCATATTGCATAGCAGACACTGCCGACAACATATATGCCGAAGATTGTGGGGTTATACACAAGCAGGACTATGCCGAATACTATGAAACTCATGAATGTGAACGCCATGTTCAGCACCTGCCCTGTCAGGAACGACTGTACGCGGGAGTGGTCCTCGATTCTCTGGAGCAGGTCACCCATGCGCCTGGTGTCGAAGAACGACATAGGGAGCCTTAGCAGCTTTATGAAGAAATCACTCACAAGGGATATGTTGATCCGCATGGAGATATGGAGCAGCAGCCACCGGCGGATGAAGTCGGTGGCTGTCCTTCCCAGCACGATCATCAGCTCCCCAAGAAGCACGAGCCATATGAAGCCTATATCCCTATGCCTTATCCCCACATCGACGATCGCCTGCGTGAGGAACGGCATTACAAGCTGGAGGAGACAGCCGATGAGGAGTCCGAGAACTATCAGGGAAAAATGTTTCCTATACCTGTAGAGATAGCTGAGCATGAACCTGAAAGAACGGGTACCCCCCCTCTTCCGGGTCTGGGAAGCGTGGAAGGATTCATTGGGCTTCAGGAAAAGGGCGATCCCCTTGTTCCCCTCCTCCGAGGATGTGCCGATCCAGTGTCTGTCAAACTCACATGCCTGATATCTGCGTTTCCCTTTTCCGGGGTCTGCCACATGGTATCTGTGAGATTTCGAGATCCTGTATAGCACAACAAAATGGTTCTGGTTCCAATGCAGGATACAGGGCAACACATCAGGCGTAAGCCTGTCACGTGCCGCTTTCACCGGCAGGGGGTCAAGTCCCATGCTTTTCCCGGCATCGCATATCCCTTTCAGGGAAACACCCTCCGGAGTCGTGTCACATACGCTCGCCAGCTCACTTATCGGCATATCCTTGCCGTAATGCCTGCATACCATGGCAAGGCACGCAACACCGCACTGCATGCTGTCGTGTTGCCTTACAAGGGTAAACTTCATAGCCTGTAATCTTTTTAGTAGTTCAGGTTGACGCCGGAATCTGTGCCGGTGGAGCCACTGACATTGCGCTCGGCTTTCTTGGCTTCCCTTCCGAAGCTTATCTGGTATCTTACCGACAGTGACACCCAGTTATTCCAGTCGCTCATCCATGACCTTGACTGCGACATGCTCCCTACCGCCATAGTCGTCTTCTCCTCGTAGCCGGCTCTCTTCCTGAACAGGTCAGACACCTGGCACCCGACCGCCCAGGGTCCTTTGTGCCAGCTCGCGCTCAGTCCCCAGGAGGTTCTCTCACGCCACATATGGTTTCCATAGAGGGAATACTGCGGGAATGGGTTAGCCCATGCCCCGAACTGCCACGCCCCGAAATATGCCGCAGCCGACATGGAGCCGTTGAAGTATGCCTTCCCCCAGCGGTGCCCCTGCCCACGCGACGACATGTTCTCGTACGAGCCGTCCACTCGTACCGAGTAGTGGCTGAGCAGGTTGTGGAGCACCACGGCGAAGCTCGTCGAGAAGTTGCCCCCGCGACTGCCGTTCCCGGTGGTCTCAAGGAATTTCCCGTACAGGGGGTTCGAGGGGTCACCGATGTACTCGCACACCTTTATCGGCGTGTTCCTGTCGGAGGTGTACCCCACGCTCAGGCGCGACGAGAACTTTCTGTATGAGTATGTGGCTGAGAGGCGGTTCTGCATCTCCACGCGGTCGCGCAGGTGCATGTTGCCCGTCTGGTACAGCATCTCGTTGACGGGGAGCACCACGTCGCTGTACGCGCTGAGCCCCTGCGCCCACGAGGAGGTGGAGAAGTCGTAGCTCAGGCTGACGCTGCGAAGCTTCTTGCGCAGCATCAGGTATGCGTAGGGGGAGGTGTTGCCCTCCTCCACCCGGTTGTGGGTCACCCCTGCCGACGCATAGTAGTAGAGGATGTCGGCTATCTGCCCGCTCAGGGAGAGGGACGCGGTTGTCCGGTTGCTGTGCATCGTGCTCCGTGTTCGCTCCGCCCCGACCGTGTAGCGGTTGGTGGCGTGGGAGTGGCGGTGGGTGACGTTGGCAGTGAGCTTCGACCACGGGAAGCTGTGCTCATAGTACACCTCGCCGCCCAACGAGTATGAGCCGGACCTGATGTCTGTGGTCTCGTTGTAGCCGTCGCTCTGGCACATCAACCTCCCGTGGTCGCCCGACTCGTATGCCCCCGACAGGCTCATCTCAAGCCTCCCGCTGCCACCTACCGGGAGGCTGCCGTAGATGTTGAGGCCCGGCGACACGGTCCTGCTGTCGTAGACGGTCAGACGGCTGAGGCGGTCGCTGATGCCTGTGGAGAGCTGGTCAAGGTCACGGTCCTGCGAATGGCAGCCTATGGAGGCGGTGGTGACGAGCATCCTCTTCGGGCCGCCCACCAGGGAGTACTCCACGGATGCGTCGTGGGAGCGGTCGAGCACACGTGACGGCAGCCCGCGCATCTCCGTCTCATAGGTGCGGTCGGGAGCGAAGTACCGCTCCGTGAGGTCGGTGTGGTCTCCGCGTGTGTCGCGGAACGTCCCCCGGTAGTTCACCGAGACCTCGTGCTTCCCCCGCCGGTAGGAGGCGTACAGCTGGTGGTTCTCCTGCCTCGTGGTCACGGGTGCCCTGAGATCAGCCATGAGGGAGCCGCCGGTGGGGTTCCTGACGGTGACGACGTTGATGTAGGGTGCGCTGTAGCGGATGTCCGGATAGGTTATGTACTCCACCTTCAGGATGTCCTGCGGGTCGAGGGCGTTGAGGTCGTCATGGCTGCGCCTGACCCCGTTGATGAGTATCTGGGGGGTCCTCCCATCTATGGTCATCGACCGGCCGTGCTCGTCAACGGAGAGCGACGGGGCGGCGTAGGAGATCTGAGCCAGCAGGTTCAGCGGGTCCGTGGCACGGTCCTTCTCCAGCTGCGTGGGGAACACGATGCTTTTGTCGGGGAGGTCAATCACCCTCGTCGTCGAGGCTGTGACCGACACCTCGCCCAGGGTGCTCGCTGCGGGGACCAGCAGTATCCTGCCGAGATCCACGTCCCCTGAGAGGTTGGCCACCGAGAGGGTGTGGGGTTCATAGCCGGTGGAGCTTACGGTGAGCGTGCAGCGGCTTGCACCGTCCGGCACGTCGAGGGAGAAGCTGCCACGGTTGCCCGTCCTGGCGGAGAGCGTCTGCACCGAATCGACCAGCGCGGTCACCTCCGCCCCGATGATCACACCCTCATCCTCAGCCGAGTACACCGTGCCCTTCACGATACCCGCCTCAGCAAGATTAATACCTAAAATAATGAGTCCTATTGTCAGCAAATATCTGTTCATTCTCTGCATATGGTTGAATTGCGGACTATCCTGTCCTTAACGGTTCGGTCCTTCTCTTCCTCACTGAAGTTATGCATGCAGTAGTCGTGGTTTTCCAATGAGTTCGTGCTGCATCCACCATGACACAGGGGAAATATCCTGCATTCCCGACAGTGAGGATTTCTGAATTTCGCCTCCATGCGTTTGTTGAGACTGTCGTTCTCCCAGATCACATCCCCCTCCTCATTTATGAACCCGTCACGGGGAACCGTGGAGAAGTCCCTCGCGGTGCATTTATACACGTCTCCGTTGAAGTTGACCAGGCAGCTGTTTCTCCTGTCGGCATAGCAGAACCCGCGAAAATCCATTTTGGATGCGGGTATGCCGCTATCCAAGAATGAGGAGACGACCGTGTCCATACGGTCTTTCAGCACATTCTTGCTCTCTTCCTGCCAGACTATCTGGGTGTCGACCATAATCCTTCTCTTTTCAACTTCAGACAAGTCTTCAAATGACGGGGCAATGTCGCTCAAGGAACTTATGTTGCTGTTGGTGCAATTAAGGCGTAGGGTTACGCTTATTCCATGTCGGACAAGCAACTTTATGTTACCGACTATCTTATCATAGGTGTTATCTCCCACAAATCTGTATCGGATCTTATTATGTATCTCCCTTGAGCCGTCCAGCGTAATCTGGGCATTTGTGAATGAGTGCTCACTCAGCCAACTCACCCTTTCCCCATTTAGCAGATAGCCGTTGGAGGTCATGTTGCATAAGAATGCCCTGCCATAAAATTCGGCTTTCTCCTTAACAAACATTATCAAAGGTTTCATGATATCGTTGTAGTGGAGCAGCGGTTCACCTCCAAAGAAAGATAGGATCAAATCTTTTCCATCGCGGAGCTGTTTGATAACCAACTTTTCAACACGTGACAATATCTCATCCTCCAGCTTTGATGTAAAATGAGATTCATAACAGTAGCTGCAATGAAAATTGCAGTTCAACGTAGGGTTTATTATGAGATGGAAACTCCGGTCATCCTTCTCAATTTCTTTTGCCCAATCAACGAATTGGGAATACTCGTCTGTCTCATTATCCACAATCATACCGTATTCTTGGAATCTGCTATATAGATTAGAAGGCACGTTATTCTGGTGTTCAATCTCCTTTGCATTGCCACGGAACACAACCGTCTTGTCGGAGAGGGCATTGTATACGCAGCCGATACGGTTGGATACATTTAGATAGGTATTGAATTTACTGAGTCTCATATTTATTTAGATTAAAAACTCATGTCCGAGACGGAGGTTGCATTCCTATTTCGGACATGAGTGATCAAACACACAGTTGTAATCGTTATAGAATAATTCATCACTTGATACTCTTTATTTTATATAAAGACAGTAAGGCTGAATTATGGGTTTGGGTTAAAGGGATCAGTTTCGGATATGGCCTTTCTGGGACATTGACAGTTGTTGCCTGTGAGTAAATCGCAATTACAGTTATCTGTACCACCATAACAATTGCAATTATTTCCACTACATTTACAATTGTTACCATTCATTCCACAGATTGAATCCCCGCCGACTATCAAGAGGGTATCCTCCGCAGTCAGTATGGCATCTTCCCACTGCTGTGCTAATAGTTCAAAATCTTTCATAAGGATAGAATTGAAAAGGTTATAGGTATTTTATAGAACACCACTTAAACTCCATTATTACTACGTTATAATGGCCAACGTTGTAGTTTAAAGACTTCGCTACAAAGGTCTACTTCTGCTTTGTGTTAAGATATACTGCCCTTACCGAAGAAATATCTTCGGTATTAAGGGACTCACATATGAAAATATGCTTCTAAAGGGTTAGATAGCCTACGAGATTATATTCCGGGAGATGGAGGAGAATCCGGACTGTTCCAGAAGTAGTGAAGATATAATCTATAAATGTCTCTTCCTCCACAGAGGTGAAGATATTAT
>CAMWSM010000124.1 GCA_947176915.1 uncultured Porphyromonadaceae bacterium
AGACTTAGGATCTGGTGTCTAACGACGTGGGGGTTCGAGTCCCTTCGTGCGCACAACAAAGCCCCTTGACTCCAACCGGTCAAGGGGCTTAATTGTTATAATAATAAAAAATCTGTATGTTCTCACTCATCGTTTCTATTCTTGCCTCACTCTCATCCGTTTCAACTTCAACCATAGTTGAGCCTGATTCCTTATATGTTGTCAACTCCGCTACAATCGACGAGGCTGAAAAGCTCAGGGAACAATACCGGAAAATGATGGAAGAAAAGAATAGTGTGGGGAACCAGGCTTCCGATTTCCGCTTTATAACCCGGGAGGGAGAAGACACATCACTCCTACGCCTCCCTACTGATAAGAATATCCTGCTGATTTTCTATGATCCTGATTGCGATGACTGTCATGCCGCCATCGACAGCATATCAAATTCGAGTCTTGGTGGAAAACTCCATGTTGTAGCAATAGACTCGGAGGAAGACCGCAACCGCTGGGAAGAAACCGCCGGATCACTCCCTGAAGATTGGACGGTCGGATTTGCTACTGACCCCATACAGGAAGACGAGACCTACTACATCTTAACCATGCCGACAATCTACCTCCTCGATAAAAATAAAACCGTGTTGCTGAAAGACACAACATTAGATAAGGTATCTAAATATAACTGAACCCTTCATCCTTGATAAGTCTTGAGTATCTCCTCGCTGAGCCAGTCGAAGTCAATACCCTCTGCATCGCATATAGCCTCAATCATCGAAAGGTCGTCCCTCCGAATCCCATAATGAACAAATTTACTGTCAATTCCCTTCGCCATAGAGTTATTCTTTGTTTGTCAGAAACATACTCCAGCCGGTCAGGTCTTTAGTGTCTTCTATCCGCAGCGGGCAGTAAAGCCACACGTCAGAACCTTCCGGCAAATTTATTATTATTCCTCCTTCAATATCTTTCCCTTTCTTGCGTTCCTCTTCAATATAAGCAAGCAGGGCATTATGCTTCTGAGGCGCCATAATATCGCTATCCTTTGTCTTCGTATCAAAGATATAGACCTTCCCCGACTTCATCCTTATCACAAAATCGGGATAGAAAAGACTATCCTCATTCCCATCATTGTAGGGTATTGAATAATGCATCTTCCCTTTGTCGCCGTTCTTATACCACCAGTCTATCCTCTCGCTGTGCCTTTCAAGAAAATCCACAAATCTCTCTTCCGGCGATGAAACACCGTTAAACTCCACGAAAGGATCCAGAGCATGATTTTTTACTTCTCTTTTTACCTTATGAGAATCTCCATCATACATTCTTTCCTCGGGCACTTCCCATTGATATTCAGTCAAAAGCCGTTTTGCTGAAGGACGTGCGTTAGCCCTCTGATGCAGATAGCGTTCGAGTGCCACATCTAAAAGATGGTCAAATATCGGGCGGTTCTCATGATAAAGCACCACCTTCTTTGCATCCGTGTCATAGATATTGAAGAAATCCTCAATCATCGAAAGCAGATAACCGGCTATGCGGTTTGTCCTGTCTCCCTGACGGGATTCAAACTTACCCCCCTTTCCACTGATATAAGCGAGGAATACGCGGTTGATCTCATTGGCTGTCCTGGCAAATTTTTCCTGTTCCACCTCCAACACCTGTTCCTCATTCTGGAAATGCACATCTTTAGGTATCTCCACATTCACCGTCTTCACATCGAGGCGCAGAGTCTGAGCTGCCCTCCTCCTATTTTCCTCAATTATCAGCTCTTCTGAATCCGGCAAACTTGCATCTTCATCTTCATCTCCCGACATTTTTGAAAGTTCTTCAATTGAGAACAGGGATCCACCCTTCTGAAGCTTGAATAATTCCTCAGCAGTCCTGTATAAGGTTTTCTTGAAATCGGGTCCGAGATAGTTGCGCATATCGTTAGTGCGCGATGCATAGACAGCAGGGAGGGAAACATTTGTCAATCCTTCCCTTCTGGTGGCAGTAATGGTATGATTCAGAAGATAACTCTGGTCGGCTGCCACAATCTTTATCTTATCCTTGGCTATATCGGTATATACATACCCCACGTCAAGAAGATCATTATTGTAATGTTTCTGTTCGGGCATACGGAGTATACGTCCTACGGTCTGGATAGTAAACTGGTCGCTGCTCAGTTTGCGGAAAATCAGCAATACCGCTGCCCGTGGACAATCCCAGCCAAGTGCTATCGCCTCCTTGAACAGCAACACTTTCACCATATTGTCCGGAGCTTCCAATCCTGACAGATTTTCCTTTTCATTGGAGAGCCATATTGCCATCTTGCCGTTCTCCACGGTTATCTCCTCTGTCGTGTTACCTTTCAGATAAGCCTTGACCACTTCAGCCACCTCATTATCCTCTTCCGTCATTTTTTCATTCGTATCGTTAGGAAGCTGAATGAGTAGCAATGGTTTGATGCCGATACCTCTCCTCTCATATTCATCGGCAATCTGTTGGCGTTTATGGAGTGCTGTCTTGAGCAATCGCTCTTCAAGTGAAAGCGGGCTGGCTGCATCCACGTCTATATCAGGATTCAACACCACCTCCCTCTTTATCATTCCGACCTCTATCACATCCTTACGCTCCACAAGCACTTTCTGAGTTGTCCCGCTGACTGCTGTTTTCGGCGTCGCTGATATGCGTATCTCCACTGCCGGATTGATTCTCTCGAGCACCTGTCCCGACTTGTCGGCTGTCTTCGACCAGAACAGATGCTCCTCATCGATTATTGCCACAATCGGCAGACCCAACTCCTCCTGCGTGCGGCGTGTGATTTCGTAAAGCGATGATGAACTCTCACCGTCGCGCACCATGAGATTCTTGTCTTTGTTGACGCTTTCCCAGTTGACGAACAGTATCTCTCCGGCTCGTATTCCCTCGCTCTGTTCAAGTTCGTCAAACATGACTGGGGTCAGTTTTCTGCTGTCGCCGAATGCTCCTTTAAGACTCGCATAACTTTGCAGATGAAGTTTGCGGGGAGCAAACCATATAAAGGCACACTCCTGAAAACGGCTGTCGCCATCCTCTTTCAATGCATCCACAATTGAAGCGAGTGCCTGACAAGCCATGACAGTCTTTCCGGCTCCGGTCGGTGCCTGAAACACTATCTTCCTCCGGCTGCTTCCCGAATTGAGTGCCTTGACTGTCTTTTCGCTCAACTCCTTTACTGCGTCCTGCTGATATTTTAGATTTTTCATTTCTCACCCCCTTTCCCGAATTGTCCCCCTATTGATTCAGTTTCATTATTCTCTTTCTCATTCTCCACAAAAATCACTTTATCCCGTTTCTTGGGAAGGATTCGTTTGTAGACGTTATAGATTGCTGCCGGGAGTGCTGTGAGCCTCACCTTATCCTCAACGGACTCAAAGAGCAGCGTCGCAGGGTCTTCACTCGGAGAGAAAACATAAACGCGCATCGGATTTTTAATATCCATTTTCTCTATTATTCCGACAATCTCCTCTATGTATTCCTCACGATAGATTATGAGCATCTGCTTATTTCCGTCGTCGAAATAGCGAAAAATCTGATGATGGGTCCTCACGCCGTTCATCCGCTTTTGTTCGGTGTATAGATTCTCCTTTATGCAGAGCATATCTGTGGCAAGAGCCACCAACTTATGCATATTCTTCATTGTGCGCGTTCGGCTTATGAAGTCGGTCTTATAATATCTCAAATTATTATCATGCAGCCCCTCGACATGCTCTCCATTAGGCTTCGTGTAACCATTGATTACCCGTTTATTCCGCTCGTAAGTAACATTATCGCAAATCTTATTCTCGTTATTTGTGCATAGGATACATTGCCGCTTACCACCATCCTCAGCATTCAATTGCATAACTGCGTGAAGAGTCGTGCCAGAGCCGGCAAAGAAATCGAGAATGATACTACATTTATTCGATACAAAATCTATAATTTTTGATAGGACGGTTAATGGTTTAGGATTATCGAATCGTTTTTCTCCTGAAAATATATCAGCAAGTGCTTTTGTAGTACCTCTATTATCTTCATAAATCATTGTACGCAAATATTCTGTCGCACTTTCAAGACGTTTCTTCACATGAGGTTGGGTTGTATGGTCTTTTCCCCACTCAATCTCCTCTGCTTTATCATATTCTAAAAATGTTTCCTCTGGCCATCGCCAACCATTTTTGGGTTTAGGACAAGGTAAATGAGTTTTAGGATGTAAAATATCGTAGGTATAACCTCCTGGATGAGGGTTAGATGAGTTACTTGAGCTACTATATATTCCCTTTTTATCAATATTATTATAATGAGCAATCTGTGGTAATGAGAATTTATTCGTTTTAATCCATTTACGAAGTTCTTTTTGGGCTTCTTCAAGGCTCAATCCCTTGTCTAACAGCTCCTCCCCAAAAGAAATAAGTAATTTAGCCGCTTGACTTTGTCGCTTCCAATTACCTTGTATATCCTTATTTTTACAATAGCACAGCATATACTCGTGCTCAACATTTATTTGTGAAGGATTATTATCAGTAGCCGTTTTAATTATCAAGACACCTAAAAAATTTGACACTTTAAAAACTTCATCACAGAGTAACTTTAGATTTGCCTGTTCATTATCATCAATGGAAATAAAGATGACCCCTCGATCGGAGAGTAATTTCTTTGCAATTTTCAGGCGACGCGACATAAACGACAGCCACTTTGAATGGCGGTAACTGTCTTCTGAATCTACGTATGAATCATTATAAATGAAGTCTTTGTTGCCGGTATTGTAAGGAGGATCGATATAGATTACGTCAATCTTTCCTTCGTGGGTATAGGCAAGCGTAGTGAGGGCTTCAAGGTTATCACCCTCTATGAGTATGTGGTTGGGAGCATCAGGATTTTCGGAAATTAATGCCCGATCTTTTACCTCCTGAAGTATCGGCAACTCTTCGCGGAGACGTTCCTCCACAGCTTCCGGTTTATCTTCCCATACAAGTCCGTATGATTTATGTTCACGCAATAGTCCGAGAAGAGCAGAACGTTCATCATCAGTAAGACCCTCAATAATCTTTATACGGTCAATCAGTTTGTGTCGGTCAGTCGCTTTCATGGCGAAATTAAATTATCGCCTATACCCATCAGCGACTATTATAACACAAAGAGCGTGGGTATCATACCGTTGCTGTCTGCTGGACTCGGTCTCGCCAAACACCTTGGCAGTCAGACAAACAACGTAGATACTCACGCCGATATATAACTATCCCAAACCCACTCCATGCCGATTAAGGCACAGAATGAGCCGGATAGGTATAAACATACCCGTGAGCGTCCACTTTGCTACATTCCCGACTGCTGATTAAATTTGGCGATTTTAGTCCAGCAAGAATAAAGCGCGAGTAAACGCCTTTTACATTAATTAAACTCCCACCACGTTT
>CAMWSM010000125.1 GCA_947176915.1 uncultured Porphyromonadaceae bacterium
TACAAGGTCTACAGTTTCCTCGACGGCTACGAGATATGCCCAGACATTGACGAGAACGGCAACCCCATATACTATGTGTATTACTCGCTCAACGGCAAGATGGCCTGCGACGTGCATTCCACGGAGTTCTTCGACACATGGATTCAGGCAGAGATACCGAGTGTCGCTACCGATACCAAAAACTCATGGTGGGAGAAGGTCAAGGGTCTATTCTCAATCAAGGACAACGTGGAGAGCGAGGACGGATGGCGAAGGGTTGCGCATAAGGAGCGTCAGATTGGCGCAGGTGTCGGTCAGGTTGCCTACTTCTGGATTCCCGACCTTCCGAGTGGTACGGCACAGAAGAATATAGAGGCTCTGGAGCGAGAGACATCGTTTGTGCTGGAAGGTGTGAAGAGTGCCACCTTTGACGATCTGTTCATCAAGGCAACCGACATCGTGAGCCTTCCCCCGATAGGAAGCCACGGAAGAGTGATTGGAGTGAAGGGCGATACGGAGTCACTGAAGGCTTCAGATGCGAAACGTCTTGCCCCGAGCGACATTTCCAACGTAGCGGAAATCGCGGCAAAGGAACTCAAAGACAGTATCCTTCACTCCACTATGTCAGTGATTGTAGACCCCGACATCCTCCGTAGCGGTGCGGATAGTTCATCGGCAATGAAACTCTGCTTCAACGACGAAGTGAAGTATGCGATGGCGATGCAACCCTTCTTCTTCAAACCGCTTAAGAAAGCCGTCACCACATTCAAGCATCTTGTGGCGAAGGTGGAGGGAGACCCGGGATACGCCACGCTCCGCACAAGCATCACCCAGAACATCTGGATTCCGCAGAACTTCTCCGAGAACGTGGAGAACGTGACGAAGATGAAGTATGCCGGCATCATCTCAGCCGAGAACTCACGTCACGAACTCGACATCAACTACCCCGACGATATGAAACGTGTCGTCAATGAGCTTGCTCAGGAGCTCTATCTCAAGGCTTACATCCCGCTAATGGCCAAGGGTGAGGCCGAAAAGGAATACGGTCCCACCGACACCGCCAACGATGTGGTCGTGACCGAACCCGCCAATCCGAAGAAACCCGGCGTAGACAACAACGCCACCAATAAATAACATGGGTGGGCGGTTTCCCAACCGCCCCATGTATTATCTTTTTTACCGCGCGGAAGCTTCAGCTTCCGCCCTAATTCAAAATCCATTTATTATGAACAGAAAAATAAACCGCAAGTCAGACTTCGACTTCATCCTCGCGCTCACGGGAGCCGACGGAAACCCTCTCGGCTGGCAGGAAGCCAACTGGGAACTGACCCTCTATGTGGATGTGCCCTCCGGCAGGAACTTCGCCTACAAGGCATACTACGCCTTCGGCGAGTGCATCAACTGCCGCAACGCCGACGGCAAGATCGAGATCCTCGTAGACAACCACGAGTTCCCCGTCGGTGAACTCCTCATGGACTTCAACATCGAAATCCCCGATGAACGCTATCCCGACCGCAACCGCTCAATCAATATCCCCGAACAGAAGACCGGCATCGAACTCGTCAACGACCGCGGCCTCGCCGTCTCCGGCCTCGAGATCCCCCTCTCCGTCCCCATCAAGCCCGAAGCGAAGCCCGAACCCGAAGAAAAGCCGGAACCCGGGAAGCCCGAAGAAGGAGAGGCTGAATCCGATTCCGCCGAAGAATGATATGGGTGGGCGGTTTCCAACCGCCCCATTAAGTCGCGAAGCTGTTTCCGCCGCAAGCTTCTGCTTGCAATTCCAAACAAAAAGGAGGCCCCAAAAGCCTCCTTTCCTTATGTCCTTTTGTGCTTACGTCTCAAAACGGAAGATCCTCCGTATCTTCTGCTGTCCCCGGTGGCAACGGCTGTGCCGTGGGATAAGGTGATTGCGGTGCCTGCGGTTGATACGGTTGCATCCCCTGCGTCTGTCCGTATGGCTGTTGCGGCGGATAGCCCGTCGAGCCATACGGCTGCTGATAAGGTTGCTGCGGCGCATACGGCTGTTGCGGATAAGGGCTCGCCGCCTCCCACTTATAGCAATTCACCGAAGTGTACCACCGCCCATTGAACTCCCTCGACTCGATCTCAATATGAAATGTCCCCACAGTCCCAACGGCCAAAGCTCCGAACGCATCCGCATTCTTAAGATTATCCATCGCAATCTTCTTCGGGTACTGCCCCTCCGTCTCAATCACAATCGAAGCCTTCTTCCATTCCTTCCCCGCCTTAGACGTCCCCGCCTGAACGCCCAGATTAAATATCACTCTTCCCTTGATTTCCATAAAAACGTTTTTTTTATCTATGTTTATTTTTTAATTGTCTATGTTTGTTTAGGTGTCGGAGCCTCCGGTTCCGCTTCTTTCTTACCGCCCCATGGCTTCAGCCATGGATTATCAATTCTCCACCTTCCCGTCAATGACATCAAACAACTTGACATCATTCCCCTCGTCAATCTCCTTAATCACCTCCTCCGGCAAGTCAAGCACCGTACAGGGGTCATACACAAACCCATGCTCCTCCGCAAACCTCCGCGCCTTGCAATAGTCGCAATCGTCTATGATTGCCCCCTCCATCTTAGCCGTCTCGCAAAACTTCCGGTACCGGCACTCCTTCTTGCACAAAGCAGGAAGAATCCTCACGGGCGCGACAATCCGCTCCCCATCCTCCTTCAGCCAGCCTATCTTCTTCAGAATCTCCGTAACGACCTTCAACGTGTCAGGGTCAAGTTCCTCGTCCTTATTCAGAAGCTTCAAGACATTGTTAAAGTAAGACTTCAAAGCCTTATCCTTCCTGCTATCATCGATTGTCAAATCCTCTCCGCTATCCGCCCTTCCCCCTCCGCTCTTCGCCAACGTCTCCCTATAAGCATCCATATACTCCCGATGTTTCGCGTAGGCGAAAAACTGAGCGCACTGAGTCTTCCCGGTCTTCGTCAACCGCCCATTCTCCCCGATAAACTCCGGATGAAACATAGCGTACACCTTCTCGTTGGGCCATCCGAAAGCCACACTCACCGAAAGGCAGTCCTTATCCCCCGCCCTTATCCCGGTAAACTGGCTGTCCTTAGCCGGTCTCCTTGCAATCAAACCTTCACTCGCCATATCGCTTAATCATTATCTATCCTATCCGGTGAGGGCATTTCCAACAGCCGGATAGCCTTAATTGTTTCCTTGCCCTCCAATATCGCCTTGCATAGCCTATGATAGCCATCCGCAATCTGCCCGTGATCGTCAAGGATAATCGGATAATCCAACGAACACTCCCTAACTCTCCTGCATTGAAAGATGAACATAAGCAACGAACTGCAACCAAACGGCAATTCGCTTAGGTCAATGCACCACAACGGCATATCCACTATGGGATATTCCTTAGCCTTTGCGAAATCATAGAGCGCCTGCGCTTTCCAAGTGTGGCATCCTTTATGATACTCGCTCTCCGCAAAGGTCATGTTGTCAATGGGTACTATCATAGGTTCTTCCTCCTTCCGTATTCAGCCATCAGCAAGGCATCCACCTTGCCGTCATGCGGTTTCTTCGCTTTCTCACTCTTGCGGAAATCAACACTCGGAAACAACCGTCTCGCCGCGTTAATAGAAGTCTCCTTAGTATGCACCCCTTTCCGTTTTTGCTCCTTGCCGTTCTTTAGAGTGGTTGTCTTATAAGACACCACCATATCCGCGTTTATCCACACCTCGTTCTGCCAATCCTTAGGAGTGACAAGCACATACGGAATCCGATGCGCCACAAGCAAAGCCAGCAGCATCCCCTTCGAAAACCCGAAATTAAACGTCCCCTTAGCCGACGACCCGAACACCGCATGCACATCCTCCAGCACAGCCACAGCATTCCTCAATCTGAACCTGCCGATAAAATTCGACACCTCCTGCACCGGAGTCCCGTCAATCGCCAGAAACTCATAAACGCCATTCTCGGCTATGACCGACACATATCCGTCACTTCCTGGGTCCACCCCAATGTATATCTTGCTCATATCTCAATAATTCTCAATTTCTTTAACCTCTATCAATAAAGCCCATTCCTTATCAATCCCATTCCTGCCTATCCCCTCGGTTATCGCCCAATCCTCCCACTGCCTGATAAGACTATCCACCCTCGTATATCGCCCATAGATGCTCTGGGCCATAAAAGCGAAGTATG
Organism: uncultured Porphyromonadaceae bacterium; assembly: GCA_947176915.1. GTDB lineage: Bacteria > Bacteroidota > Bacteroidia > Bacteroidales > Muribaculaceae > Lepagella. Next base: position 4,158 of record CAMWSM010000125.1, read on the forward strand.
AAGACCGAATCTGCACCTTGCACTTCCGCACCAGCACCCTCTTCTCATGCCTCCACCTCTGCCAGAACTCCAGCACCGCCCCAGCCTTAGCCTCCTGCAACTTCTGATTGCAGTACATCCCTATCGGCAGAATAACATACGGCAGTTTCCCCGGCACCGGATGCGTGATATTTATAACTTTACTTGCCATTTGCCCTCATTTGTCTTTTGGAGATATGGAAAGAGAGAGTTTGTCTTAGGGTGCGCTTCAACATGCTTCCTAATCCTCTCCACCGCCCTCTCGAAGTACTCCTCGTTTATCTCGATTCCGAGATAAGGATGTCCCGTCTCATAGGCGGCGATCGCACTGCTTCCGCTTCCCATGTGGGTATCAAGCACACTTCCGCCCTCCGGCAGAAGCAAATCATACGTCCACATATAGAGTTGCACCGGTTTCTGACACACATGAATCCTCTTGCCCTTCCCCGACACTCCTTTAGGATTCCGGGCAGACGAAAACACCCGGGCGTTCCGATCGAAACTTGTCCACGCATACTCGCAGTCCGCGAAGTTCTTCGGTCCGTCTTTCTTATGCCACACAAGGAAACACCTTGTCGGAGGAAGGAAGTCAAAGTAATTGCCACCCCATATCACTTGATTGCGGCTGACCTTGCGGAGCGCATCAAACCAATCCGCGCCCGGCTTTCCACCCAAATTGTTGACGAAACCCTTATATCGCGCCATGTAGTTTCCACCCGACAGACACTTCCCTATGCCATAGTCAGGGTCACAGACCGCAATATCAAACAACCCCTCTCCGAGACCGCCCATCACCTCCATGCAGTCCGCGCACACCAGCGTCAGATTATGTATATGCTCAATCCTCATCCTTTGTTATCAAATTAATTCCATGCGCGTCCATGTATTGCGTAGCCTAATTTATGCATTGTGCATTATGAATTATGCATTCTTAGAAACAATCGAAATAGAAAACGCCTGCATAAATATCTCGTAATGACACTTCTTGAGCGGGTCTTCCCCACCCTCGTCTATCTTATCCATACGCCTCGCGCACACGTCCTGCGCATAGTCGCGGATTTTGAACGGAGAAATGGTGTTGTTCGTACTCTTCCCCCACCAATTCAAGGGCTTGTCATTGTATAGCGTCAGTTCCTCAGCACCGGGATTCCTGAGATAGTCCT
>CAMWSM010000126.1 GCA_947176915.1 uncultured Porphyromonadaceae bacterium
AATCGCTCACATCCCTCATCCACTTGTGAAAGAACTTTTGAACATCCGCGAAATAAGAACCGGTCTCACAGAATATCTGTGTGTCCGCAAGCCATCCCAAACGCTCATTCCGATTTGGACAGTCAGTCGGCACAGACAGGTAGTTTGACCGCTGCGACCACAGGGTATTGCTCAGCAACTGATTGATCAGCGCATTACCAGTCGTTATATGCCCGACCTCCATATTCTCCGTGATAGATGAAATGGGGATTGAGCTGATCCGGCTGATCTCAACCTCGTCATCAGCGGTGACCGCCACATATCTATACCCAAAATATGAATAATGCGGTGTGTATTGAACAAAATCCTCACCCTCCCCGAATATATATTCAATATACATACCTTTTTCGGGAATCCTGAGGTTCTTCCTATGCACACTCCCCTCCGGTCCATCCATTCCCCTCTCCTTTGCACCGTTTCCGTCATTCAGTATCTCTCCGGGAAGACAACGGAGTATGGTACCCTCCTTTGCCTTAAATACAAAGTGCGGGACAGCGGAACAGTTCTGACCGAAGTCAACAACAAGAGTCTCACCGGGCTGAAGGGTCATGATTTCGTTGTCGGCATAGGTGCGACAGATGTTTACCTTGCCGTAATCATCCTCAGAAGCCCCATCAATGTCCCTATACACATAAGCAAGTTTAGGAGCCAGCGTCAAGTCGTGACGGAGATATATCTCGGCACCACCCGTTGGAAGAATCTCACCGTTAAATTCCGTATTAAGTTCCGGGATTGCCAGTGATTCATAGCAATCGAATCCCTCCCTTTCCCTGTTATCGTATACCTCACCGTCATAGATTCCGGCATGCTTCACCTTTCCTGCTATTCCGGCTTTCCAATGATCAAGGTTTGTACCGTACAGTTTTGTGGACCCATCAACAAAAGTCACTTCCAAGACACCCCTGAATGCACACTTCTTCCCGATCGTTCCCTTATTTCCGCTTGGTGTGATGACCCTATCAGCCCACCAGCCAGAAGTTACCTGAGCCGATAGTATGTTAACCGCACCCTCCCCCAAATTCAAAGATTCTGTTATGTCATAGGTGAAGGAATATTTCGTTTTCTCATAGTCAGTGAATCCAGGCTTCAGAACCTCCTCCCCAATCAGCTCACCGTTAACAAAGATGTCATATACCCCAAGGGCAGTCGTCATCCATTTTGCCGACGCTATCTGTTTCTCATTCACCATCTCCGATACAAACCAGCTTGCACCATCCGCAGAGCGTTGAGACCATGCAACTGTGCCCGTGATAACAGGCGCGTCCTTAGCAGAAATCCATTCTGAGCATCCCCAACCCTCCGAATCAATAGAATCAATGGTTCTGCCTGTTGCAAATAAAGGTATAGAACTGAAGATGAAGAAGAAAACCGAAATTAAAGACCTAAAAATATTCGTGTTATTCATATTAGATAATTACATCCGTACAGCTTATAAAAATTCCTAATATATTGGAATTTCGTTCTTATCCAACTTTGTCGACTCTTTTTCTACTTCGCTTAATAAAAAGCTTACGCCAATAATTGACTCGTCCTTTGACAGATCTGAAGGATAGAAAATGATTTATTTTCCGTTTAATAAATTTTTTAATCTCATATCTACTCCAATTTAATAAAAAAGCCGCTTGAATTCTTTCTTAAATGGATTTTCAAATGTTTGAGGAAGATTGACTTCCCAATTATCATTTCCTTCAATGAAGACTGGTCCATTTTCTGATATGGCAATATCCCAGCCTATCGAATGTAGATTCAAAAATGAATGAAAGTATCTCGCCATCTCCTTGGCTTCCTTAAAATAAGGTACTTCAAATGTTTCAAATCTTATTTTTGTGTCGGGATGCTCTGTGCCTTTAAAACCATACAAAGGTTTATAGAAACCCCATTCCGATAATTTCCCAGACTCCGTATCCATAGCCACAATCACTCCTCCCTGAGAGAAATTATCAACATAGTTTCCATGTGCTCCAATTCTAAGGGTTGGAGGGAGGATCTCAATTTCGTTAGTTTTTGGATTACGCACCGTAATCATTCTGATTGTATTCACAGACAAGGGGTACAACCTGTTCATTTCCGAATGTTGTTTGAGAGCCTCCTGAAATATGTATCTTCCCTTCCCAAACATATCCTGTAAATGATCAGTACTTAACTTCTCTTCTCTATGGTATATTTCATGAGAACGAACCTCTAGTTTTCGTATACCGCTTCCACACTCCCCGTCTATAGGCTTAACATATATAACAGCGTCATCCAATATATTTAAAAATTCTGCCCATCCTATCTTCACAGAAGACTGGGTTTTGATAAGAGTCAATCTACCATTATCAGAATATGCAATGTTCCGTGGGGTATCAATCCCCAGAATCCTGGCAACAGCCTCAAAGAAAAGTTTATTCCTTAGTATGGCTGAGTCATTGTGACGCTCAAACAGATTGAGATAATCCCGACGCAATAAGAAGTCTCTGTATAACACATAATCACTGTTCTTTACCTCCCTTTTGACATCCAACCCATACATGAAATAATACTCATCTATATCTGAATGACGAATAATATTCCATATCCTTTCCGTAAAAATACGGATTTTTCCTTTCCTCTGTTTCTCTGGGAAATATGTTTGGTCGACATATTGGGCAGGATGCAAGAACAAGTCAACCATTAATTTAGGTCGGGTATAAAAAATACTGAATATGTATCTTGGTATCTGTGACCAGCCGTACTCAAATCTTCTTTTAACTCGGTCAAGGTTCATAAATCTATATTATAAGAGATCAATTAATCTGTTTGCAAAGAATATGTCGTGAAGACCTAATCCAATATTATAGGATAAAATACGCTCCTCGTCACTTTCCCTACCTTTAAACTCTTCTGAAAGCACCCTGCCTATTTCTCCGAATTTCCTAAATTGACTAAAGTACTTGAATCCTTTCACATGTCCCTCATCATCGGCAAACACCTTATCAAACACGGCGTCACAGTTCTGAAAGCCACGTGTATGCACAGGCACCACCAGAACTCCCAGCTTTAACAGGTTCACATCCTCCACCAACAGACCTTGGGCATCGGTGATACACGACACTATAACATCAGCATCGGTTACAAGCTCCTCCATACTCTCAGAGGTCTCCCACTCGACATTTCCGTACTGTTGGAATCTCTGGATTGTCTTCTCCGCGTGATCCTTGTAGCGTTTCAATCGGATGGTCATCCTCCTGTCCCTGTTGGTAGCTAAAAAACATTCCAGTGTGGAATGACCCATCGCTCCCAGACCGATGAAGGAGTAGACGGAGGCATCTGACTTCCGTAGCGTGTTTATCGCCAACGCTGCGACCGCCCCTGTCCTCATGGCGGTTATCCAGTCCGCATTCACAAGCGCGGTAATCTTGCCCGTCTGGGTGTCAAACAGCATCATCTCACTATGCAATGCCGGATGCTGACCTTTTATGCGACTTACGACCTTGCACCCGAAGGTGTGGTATTCCGGCGGGAGGATGCAAGGCATCGTGTTGATAAAGTCCGTCCCCTGCGGATGGAGCGAGATCTTCGGTGGGAGCTGGCAGCGGTCCTTCATCAGGAAAGCCTCCCTCACCCATTCCACGCATTCCTCCGGAGTGATGCCCAAAGCACGTATCTGTTCGTCGTCTATGATCTTCATTTGTCCAGTAATTCTAAAGCCTTGATAAGTTCCTGGTCATCCTTACGGTCTCGGATGGCGATTCTTACATATTGCCTGCCGTCTTTCCCGAAACCCTTCTTCGATGAGCAGTCCTTGATAAGTATATTGTAGTCGGTGAGAAGCCGCAGTGTAAGGGAATACGAGGTATATGGGGGCAGCACCTCACACAGGAAGTAGTTCGCCTGCGAAGGTATTACGCGCAGATAGGGGATTTCCCTCAGTTCCTTCTCAAATATTTCACGCTCGGCTCGGAACTTATCACATGCCCTCGCGTAGTCCTTCTCATACTTGCCGTAGATCTGCATGTAGAACTCCGCGAATGAGTTGATGTTCCATATTGCTATGTCCTTTTTGATGCGGCTTATCAAGTCCTCGTTGGCAGATGCAAGAACACCGAGTCTGAGTCCCGGCACTCCGTAGGACTTCGATATGCTCTTCATCACGCACATCGTCGGGAAAGCCTCAAGTATGTCGTTGTGCAGGAGTGTGTTTTCAGAGCCACCGTCTGAGAAGTCAACAAACGACTCGTCCACCACGAGCTGAATCCCCCTCTCCTGCGCCCACGTCGCCAGACGGACCAGGTCAGCCCTCGGTATGAAGTTGCCGGAGGGGTTGTCAGGGTTGACAAGCAGCAGCGAGGCAATATCCTTGTCACCGAAGAAGCCCATCAGGTCATCGGCGGTGTACCTGAAATCCGGGTTATCGGGATGGTACTTGACAAGCCTCCCCGGATCGTGGCGGTTCGGGTATTCCTCGAACGTCGGGTACACCACACCGAGCTTGCCGTCGTGTCTCTCCATCAGGCTCTTTATAAGCTCCGCCGCGCCGTTGCCCACTACCACGTATCTCTGCCTGATGCCGAAGTACTTCCCGGCAAGCAGGGAGTTGACCCCCATACCCGACGGGTATTCCCTGAGCAGGGTCTCGAAGTTGGCCTTCATCTCATCCACCATCCTCCTTCTCGGGAAGTAGGGGTTGACAAGGTAGCAGAAGTCCCTCAGCTTCGGGTAGCGCCAGTAACCTCCGAAGCTGTGCTGGAGCTTCCCCAGCTTCTCCTCAGGCTCGGCAAAGATGGTCTCGGCTATACGCAGATCCTGAACGTCGTCTATCTCATACCAGTTGCCGTGTACAGGCAACGCCTTGATCCCGCACTTGTCTATCAGCGTGATCACACGTAGAACCTGCTCATAGTACTCGTTCTCACCAAGCACCTTTATATAGGCATCCAGGAAGGGAAGGTAGTGGTTGACAATGAAATCCCTGCTGAACCTGTAGATGTTGACCGTCTTGTAATAGAAGGCGGTGTCGCTGTACTTGAAGGCAGCCTTGGGTATGAAGTTGACTATGTTCCTCTCGTCATCTATGCGCACCATCGTGCCGTCCATCCATGTCTCGTACTTCGACACGAGGGCGACATTGGCAT
>CAMWSM010000127.1 GCA_947176915.1 uncultured Porphyromonadaceae bacterium
CGACCCCCACATTTGAGCATTGTTAAGAGGCTTGGGGGGTTCTAGTGTTGCAAAGTTAGTGAATTTTTTTAGGTCGCCAAATATATACAAAAGCATTTGTGATTTTCACAATAAATTATCATATAAACCGGTTGAGTTAAACTATATCCTGCTGGAGATGTTGATAATTTATCATTAATTCAATCGACTGATAAAATGAAAAGAATATTTCCCTTCCTGCTCCTTTTAGTTATGGCAGTGTCGGCATCCGCTGCCGGCCGTGATAATCTGTTTTCGCGTCTCCAACATAAAAGCAATAAAACGGTGGTAGCTACCGCCGATCAGAAAAACGATGCTCTGTTCGAGACTGTCCAAAAGCAATATGCGGAGGGAAAAATCTCAGCTGACAGTGTGGTGAGTCTGGCTTTCTATCATAAAACATGGAGTCCGACGCTTGCCGAGAAATACCTTAAGTTGGCTGCCGGAAATCCGCGTGCCACTATGGAACTGGGGGTGCTTTATGCTTTCTCACCCATGTTTACAAGCCAAGCCGAAGAGGGAGTCAAGCTTCTTCAGGAGGCTGCTAAAGCCGGAGATAAGGAGGCAAACGGCTATCTCGGCTACTACTATTTCACAAAGAATGACTACTCCAAAGCCAAGACATATTTAGATGCCTCACGCCCCATGACTCAAGGAATAGAATATGCCGCCTTAGGCAGTATGTACTTAGAGGGGAATGGAGTGCCGGAAGACGAGAAGAAAGCCCGTGAACACTACCATGAGTCGGCTCTGCTTGGCTTGCCTCGGGGAATGGCTCTTTATGCGTCATTGCTCACCACTAAAAACGGAGGATCAATCAATTATCCTGACGCATTCTTCTGGCATTACATTGCCGGGGAACTTGGCGACAACTATTCGCGCGTGATGCTCTATCTTCCAAGAATTCCGGAGCCTCAGCCCACCGGAGAGGTCGCCAAAGACGCTCAGACGGCCCTGACGTGGATAGAGATGGTGCATAAAGGGAAAAACATGAAAAACGAGCCTCTATATAAGGATGGCTTTCTCAAGAGCCTGAAGGAGCGCGAACTGTCTGCCGAACGAGGCGACGACTGGTCAAGATTCTATCTCGGCGGCATGAACTATAACGGCGATTTTCTTAATCAGAATTATGCCCGGGCTTTGCAGTATTATGAGCCGATAGCCAAAAACGGCAAACTGCCTCGACCACTGCTCGCTTTGGTGCATGAGCGCCTTGCAAAAATGTATCGTGAAGGGAATGGCACCAATATAAACAAAGTCAAGGCGGACCATCACACTCGCCTCGCTGCCCAATATGGCAGTCTTCCCTCATATAAAATCGTAGAGAACATATCGGAATAATCCTCAATGCCGGCAAGGATGGCAGGATAACATCCTGAAAAGCGGGGAAGGCAATAAATTTGCGAAATTCGCAATCAGTCATTTTATTGCCTTATGAAAAAACAATACCTTACTATCCCTCTCCGCTCCCGCTCCCTTACAGATGATTTCCTTTCCGCTGACGGAGAGGTGGACTCTGCCTCCAACCTGCTTCCTCTCAGCGCATATCTTCATGACAAGGAGGGAGCCTCTACGGAAATATTTCATCCCGATTTCATTCTGCCTCGTCAGGAACTGCCTCGTGTGGAGGCAACACTCCTGCGCACCACCCTCCCGGGCTGGCATATACATCCGGAGGAATTTCCGGCAAAAAATGTGGTCAGCACCGACACATCTTCCGAAGCGAGGGGGAAATGTGCCCTCTCCCTTCTTAATCGTTTGAGAGATGAGGCTGCCGGAAGAAATCTCTTTACCGAACCTTTCCTTTTTCTTGCCGCCTTCCGCCTTAAGGACGGCCGACACATCTCCCCTACTCCTCCCATACTGCTTATACCCAATTCGACAGCCCCGCTCGTTGCCCTCTCCGGCAATGCAGAGGATGAGGAGATACGCCTATCGGTCATCGCCGCAATATGCAAGCTGCAGGTCAGGATTACTTTCCCGGATGACGCCGACTATTCCGACCTCCCCGTCGCCGCTCTCGACCTGTTCGTCACCACCCCTTTCTCCCTATACGATTCAAAGACAATTCCATTAGCCATGCGCCATATCCCGTTCTCAGGATTTACTCATTCCATCTCCCCTGATGGTCTCGCCGGAGAACATCCTCTTACCACCAATACTGTCCCTGCCGGCTGGCTCCCGAAAGCTACCCCCGGAGGGGAGCTGTCCTACGCAATAGCTTCTGCCGATTCATTTCACCGCATCAGTTCCATACCTTTCAAATCCCTCACCCCCACCACAAGCTTCCGAGATATTGTGTTCAACTCCGGATCCCCTCTATCATCTCCCTACCCGGAGTACACCCCCGACTATCTCCATCTCTCTTCGGTAGAGAAAACTGAAGGTGCGGAATTTGACGGAAGCAGTTCATTCGTAAATATCAACGTTACCCCTCCCTCTCCCCTCCCCCTTAATCTGTTAACCCCTTATTGCAACACTGCGGGCTATATTCCCCGCTTCCTATTTCATCCCGACCCATACGCCACCGTTTATTCCTTCAATTCCAACGGGAAAGGAATTGTTCTTCCTCTTCAGAAACATCTCTCTCTATACGGCGCCTATCTCCTTCGTTCGCTTGACGCTGAGGGAGTATATGTTACCGACGCCGACCCTGATCCATATATCCCGGTCACTAAAGTTGAAAAGATCGAAACCTCCGCCTCACTCCCAAAAGGGGAAAAGACCACCCTCGTCTCCTGCGGAGGAGAGATAAATCTACGTTTGCGCCCCCTTAAATTCGGATTCCTCACCGAAGGCAGACGCCTCATCTCTATCGGAATCAGGGGAAGTGGCGAATACCCCAATCTCCGCCTCAGTCTTGAGGGGAGCCATAATCTTCGCCGGTGGCATGAGATAGCCTCTACCGCGTCGGGCGACATATCACGATTATGGAATGCGAAATTCCCCTTTTTTCGCCTGACAATCAACGGTTTTTTGGCAGAGGGAGAGACTCTGTCAGCCGTGATAGCCACTATCGTCGAATAATTTAACTATTGTCAACGCCAATTTTAACACATAAAATCCGAACTGTTGACCAATAAATCCGTTATATGGGTATATTGCACAACACGACACAACATGGGCAATCCATGCTTGTTCATTAAACCGCTTAGTTCATCGTTGATTATGAAGACCAATATTAGAATCGCGACCATAGCCCTTATGGGTATTTTATTCTCCTTCACCTCTTTCGCGCAGAAGAAGTCTCCCGCTGCCGACGGAAAAGTGGTGAAGATGCTTATTGCTAAGAAAAAAGCTCCCGTGAAGGTTACTGCACGCGATCTTGTTACAAAGGTGTTTGGCATTGCCGACCATAATCTCTCAAGCGCCGACTTGAAGGCTCAGACCTCAAAGGCACTCGACATTACTCCTGTAGAGGATGAAGGGAACCTATGGCTTGATCCTACCGACGGATATGCCATTAGCTACTACGGAATGGTGCCGCAGGTGAGCGCTGTCGCTATGTTCGACTCCCAGGATGGTGAACTCAGCAATTTCTCTTATTTCTTCCTCTTCCCATACGCTGCCGGTTGTCGTGAGAATGCCAACTATCAACAATGTGCATTCTGCACTTCACTCCTTCAGGAGATGGAAGACCTCGGTATGGATATGGGCACTCAGCAGTCAGACAATGCTCTTTTCCAGGCTGTGGGAAATTATGGAGAAAATCTTGTCAATCTTCGTCTTGTTGAGCAACAGGGGGATGCCTCTTACGTAATGGATCCCGACATGGCTTCAGCTACAGGAAAGTATATTCTCGTGCTCGATATTGAACCAAACGCCTATAACGAGGCTGATTCCTGGATGGCAGCAGAGTAATAAAGAAAAAGGGATGTTAAGAGAATAAGATGTTAAGAGAATAAGATGTTAAGAAAATAATATTAGAAGATTAGAGGGTTAGAGCTACCTCAATTTTCGATTTTAAATTTTACCAAAAGGATGTATCAAAATTTTGATACATCCTTTTTTCGTAATGCTTGGGAGGGGATTGCTCCGCAATCCCGCTGCACGACAAAACCCAATTTGAACGAAGTAAAAAAATTACCTCTTTACGATGCAGCGGGATTGCGGAGCAATCCCCTCCCAAGCATTACGGATCCCACTCCCAAGCATTATATTCCCACTACCCCTCTTCCTAATGCCTAACACCTAATGCCTAATGCCTAATGCCTAATGCCTAACACCTAACACCTAACACCTAACACCTAATGGCAAGATAATAATAGCAATGCTTTAATTGGTTATAACTTTGCAGTGTCAAATTAAAAATTATAATCAATTAAACCTTTTTTATGAAAGAGAAAAAGACACTCGTAGAATGGGTGAAAGGACTCATTCGCAGGAAAGCTCCTGACTTGGACTCCATGCCCCAACCCCCGTCAGAGAAAGCTATCACCACCTTCTTCCATCGTATTCTCCCCGACGAAGAGGAAATCCCTGACGAAGAAAAACTCTCCATAGAAGAAAAGCTTCCGGAAGATGCCGCTACCAAGGAGAAGAAAAGTGAGAAGGAGAAGGAAAACAGCAATTGCTGTTCATTCGCAGTGAAGAGAAACATTGTCAACTCCCTTCACGAAATCAAAAAATTTGCTGAAGAAAACAACCTTGCCGGAACCATGATCCGTGCTCTTCTCACCCTTCTTGCAGAAATGGCTTTAGGTGCCCTGAAAGGGAAGGTAAGCAGTTCAGTGCTCGACTCCCTTTTGAAGGTATTCAACTATGAGAAAGCCATTGCTGACGCCTTCTCGCGAGGGGAAATTGCCGGAAGGAACGCAAAAATAGAGAAAGAATACTTTCCCACACCCCCCGATCCGAAGACAGTGCCTGAAATTCCTCGTCGCCGCATACCCATAGACACTCAGCCCACCATCTTCAAGATAGCCAAAGGAGATATTCCCACCCCTTAACCCCTTAACCCCATAACC
>CAMWSM010000128.1 GCA_947176915.1 uncultured Porphyromonadaceae bacterium
CAGGCGCTTCAGCAATTCCCGGCTGAAATGAAGTCCGGCTGCCGGTGCCATGACTGCCCCTTCGTTTTTGGCGAAGATGCATTGGTATCTGTCGGCGTCGCTTGGCTCGACCGGGCGGGTGATATACTCCGGAAGGGGAGTCTCTCCCATAGAATAAAGTGTCTCCTTAAACTCATCATGCGGTCCGTCATACAGGAAGCGGAGGGTTCTTCCGCGAGAAGTGGTGTTGTCGATCACCTCTGCCACCATCGAATCGTCATCCCCGAAATATAGTTTGTTGCCTATCCTTATCTTTCTGGCAGGCTCCACGAGAACATCCCAGAATTTCTGTTCCACATTCAGTTCGCGCAGCAGGAAAACCTCTATGCGGGCGCCGGTCTTCTCCTTATTCCCGTAGAGCCGGGCGGGGAACACTTTTGTGTCATTGAAGATCATCACGTCTCCTTCATCAAAATAGTTGATGATCTCTTTGAAAATATGATGGGAAATCTCTCCGCTGCGGGAATCAACCACCATAAGTCGGCACTCATCGCGTTCCTCCGAGGGATATTGCGCGATAAGATTCTCCGGAAGTTTGAATTTAAACTGAGAAAGCTTCATTTATTGTTTATGTAGTGTTGTCTTTTTTATTTCTTTTTATTTTCCCTCCCCGGACTATGACTCCGGGAAACTTAGTTCTGTTTCTGATATTTTTTTCACGGCGTCATCCACGCTCAGGCAGTCTTCGATCCTGATTTTCCCTACCCGTGTCCGTTTTAACGATGTCAGGTGAGCGCCGCTTCCGAGGGCTATCCCTAAATCGCGGGCTAATGCCCTTATGTAGGTCCCTTTGCTGCATACGATCCTCACAACCATCTCGGGAGCGTCAAAACTCAGCAATTCCATCTCCTTTATCTCAAGTGGCTTTGCCTTAAGTTCCACCTCCTTCCCCTTTCGTGCCAGGTTGTAGGCCCGCTTCCCCTCTACCTTTACTGCCGAAAACACCGGGGGCACCTGCATTATTCGTCCTGTGAAGGAGGGGAGTACTCTCTCCACATCCTCACGCGATATATGTTCCCACGGGTAGGTGGCGTCCACCTCCGTCTCAAGGTCAAAACTGGGGGTAGTGGCGCCAAGACGTATGGTGGCTACATACTCCTTGTCTCCGCTTTGCAGCTCATCTATTTTGCGGGTGGCTCTTCCTGTGCATATCAGCAGGACTCCCGTGGCAAGCGGATCGAGAGTTCCCGCGTGTCCCACTTTGAATTTCTTCACATGCAGCCTCCGCTGGATCGCTCCTCTCACTCTTTTAACCGCGTCAAAGGAGGTCCACCCCAAAGGCTTGTCTATGCAGATAAGTTCTCCGCTTATGAAATCCATTGATTCTGCCATATCATCAATGCCAGAGAAGACAGAGGATACCCATCGCCACGCAATAGAGGGCAAACCAGATGAGTTTCCCTTTCTTCACAAGGTTAAGCATCCATTTACATGCGCAGCAGCCTACAATAAAGGAGGCAAGGAAACCTATGATGAGCGACAAGGCGCCCACTGCGTTATCACCCTGCGCTGCCGGCTCTGTAAGGATATCTTTCAAATCAAGCAGTGCCTCTCCCAGAATCGGGATGATAACCATCAGGAAGGAGAAGCTTGCCACTTTGTCTCTCTTGTCTCCGATCAGTATGCCCGTAGCGATGGTGGTACCGCTCCGGCTCAAGCCGGGAAGCACTGCCACTGCCTGCGCGCAGCCTATGACGAACGCATCCATCCAGGTGATGTCTCTTCCGCTGTTGGCGCTGACCATCCCTTTGGCATCCTCCCTCCTCCCTGTGTAATGCGCGAAAGAGAGTAGGAGAGCGGTTACTATGAGGCATATCCCCACAATAGTAAGGCCATTGCCGAAAAATTCCTCCACCGTATCCTTGAAGAACACACCCACGATTCCGATAGGTATGCACGACAGAAGAATCTTGCAGACATAGAAGAAATCGCTGTCCATCTTGAAGCCGAAGAAACTTACGCACAATTTCTTGAACATCGGCCAAAGCACCACAATAGTAGAGCACACTGTGGCAGCATGCACAATAAGGTCAAACTGAAGTATCTTATCCGACGGAAGATCGATACCCAAAATTTCGCGGAAAATCTCAAGATGACCGCTTGAACTGATCGGCAGATACTCCGCCAATCCCTGCACAATACCTAATATAAGAGCGTCAAGCCATTCCATATCACATTAATTTATTACTGGGACGCGGGGCAGTCCTCTGCCCCGCCGTAAAAATCCTAAAGCCTAAAACCTCGAGCCTAATGCCTAATCCCCCAATCCCCCAATCACCTAATCCCCTACCTCTTCTTCCACACAATCGCAAACGCCATCAACAAAAAACCCAAGAAAGCAAAAAGCGGGCCCACAACGATACGCCGCGTACTGAAAATCTCAGGATTAAAACCATTCTCGACCGTACTCCCACCGCCGCTCATCAGCGCAAAACCGACGATAATCAGCACCAGGCAGCCACCCATCAGATAATAATTGATCTTCGAAAACGGCCGTTCATCCGCGCTCATCCTCTCCAATCCCTCCTTATCCCACTTAATATCCTTATTAAAATCCTTCTCAAAATTTATCATAACAAATAATCTTAAATCTTAAATCTGAATAGGCTCGAGTCTGGGAGCAGGGGCAGTCCCTGCCCCGCCCGCCGCGCGACAAAACCCCGTCAAAGCCTAAAGCCTAAAGCCTAAAGCCTAAAGCCTCGTGCCTCAACTCCTAAACAACCTATCATAATCCCTCCTCAGATATCGTGTGGTAGCGATCATCGCAGCCAACCCGCAAAGAAGGATCCCCACAAGAGTTATCCCCCCGCCGATTATTCCCAACATACCCCAGCTGACATAATCTCCTGCCTCCGTAAAACCCGCTTGAGGTGCAAAAGCGAGAGCCAAGGCAAGAAGAGCCGTAGCCACAATCCCCGCTATCAATCCCGAAAGCATATTGTTCCCAACGTAAGGAGCGCGTATGAAACTATTTGTCGCCCCAACGAGCTGCATGGTGTGTATGGTGAAGCGCCGCGCATAAATCGACAGATGCACGGTGTTGTTGATGAGTACGAAAGAAATGATTATCATGACGATGGCGATGCATCCGAGAATAATGGCGAATTTCTCGATATTGCGGTTCATGCTCTCCACCATCTTGCTTTCAGGAAGCACCACGGTCTGCACCCCCTCAAGCGGCTTGATCTCCTTCTCGATTTTGCGGAGCGCGACTTCGCTTCCGTAGTCTGCCGTAACATTGAAAGTAATCTCCGGCGACAAAGGGTTCACTCCGAACAATTGCTCCAGATCCTCCCCCGTGTCATCCTTCCATTGCTTCAAAGCCTCAGCTTTTGATATAAGCCTCACGTCATGCGCAAAACCCTTTTTCTTAAGCAGCTCTGCCACTTTTGCCGCCCCTTGGTCGGAAACTGAATCACCCATCACTACGCTCACTTCCAGATTCTCACGTAATCTGTCGGTCTCTGCCTTCGCTCCCGCTGAAATGAGCGCTATGATGCCTATTATAAGCAACACAAGCGTCACACTCACAATTGTTGTGAGATGCGCCGCCCAATATGAGATCTTTACCTCTTTATTATGTTTCATATCCTTAGGATTACGCAACCTTCACGAGATTGCGGATGCAAAGTTAATACTTTTAACCACCCTTGTCAAGTCTATTGACCTAAATTTCCCGTTTTTTTATTAATTTTGCACTATGATTGAGAATAATTGTCTTAAGGCGGCTTATTTTACCCTTGGTTGTAAACTCAATTTTGCCGAGACCGGCACTCTTGGCAAGCTCCTCGCCGAAAGAGGAATAATGCGTGCCGCCAAGGGGGAATGCCCCGACATCTGCATAATCAACACATGCTCGGTTACGGAAGTGGCTGACAAGAAGGGGAGGAGGCTCATCCGTTCCCTCGTTGCCCGCTATCCCGATGCCGCCATGGTCGTTACGGGATGCTATGCCCAGCTTAAGCCTCACGAGGTGGAGGCAATCCCGGGGGTGGATATCGTGCTCGGCTCCAATGAAAAATTGAAGATGGCGGAATATCTCGACAGCTGGCTCCTTAACCGCAGAAAACTGACCGAGGTTACCCCCTCATTGTCTATCCGTGAATTTCAGGGATCATGTGAGCGTGGCGAGCGCACGCGATATTTCCTGAAAGTGCAGGACGGCTGCGATTATTTCTGCACTTATTGCACCATCCCTTTCGCCCGCGGTCGTTCTCGCTCGGGAAATACTGCCGATCTGGTGGAGATGGCTCGCCGGGTGGCTGCCGAAGGGGGAAAGGAGATTGTGCTGACGGGAGTTAATATAGGAGAGTATGGAAGAGATAACGGGCAGGATTTTTTCGACCTTCTCCGACGTCTCGACGAGGTGGAGGGTATTGAGCGTTATCGCATATCGTCCATCGAGCCTAACCTCCTTACTGAGGAGATCATCCGCTGGACGGCAACCGAGGCAAGGGCTTTTATGCCTCATTTCCATATCCCTCTCCAGTGTGGAAGCGACAAGGTGCTGAAACTCATGAACCGCCGCTACGACACGTCGCTGTTCCGCGACCGTGTGGAGATCATCCGCGATCTTATCCCCGATGCCTTCATAGGGGTGGATATAATTGCCGGCGCGCGTGGCGAGACCCCCGAAGAGTGGGAGAAGAGCTATCGGTTCGCGGAGCAACTCGACGTTACGCGCTATCATGTCTTCCCCTATTCCGAACGTCCGGGCACCAAGGCGCTCCTCCTTGGCGACATCGTCAGTCAGGAGGAGAAACACCGCAGGGTAGGGGAGCTCACCCGACTCAGCGACGCGAAGATGGACTCATTCCTCGCCCGCAACCTCAACACAGTCCGCCCCGTCCTCTGGGAACAAGCCATCGGTACAGAATACATGCACGGCCTCACCGACAACTACCTCCGCGTCGA
>CAMWSM010000129.1 GCA_947176915.1 uncultured Porphyromonadaceae bacterium
CCCCCCACCCCAAAACCAACCCCCCCCACACACACCCACCCCCTCCACCCCCCCCCCCCCCCCGCCGGGGTAAATGTTTTCTGTTCGCTGTAATAGCGGCGTGTGGGCTTATGGGCTGTTCAAAGAATAGCTCAGAGGGCAAGAGTATTGCTGATGAGTCTGAAATCAAGACATTGGGTGCCACAAACCTTTCTGATTTGGTGTCGGATTTTAAGATTGTTCCTTTGGAGACCTCAGACAGTATAATCATAGGTAGGATTTCGAGCATAAAGAAACGTGGGGATGCGTTGTTCCTTGTGACCGATAATCGATTATTGAAATTCTCACTGTCAGGAAATTTTGTGGGGGAACTTATCCATAAAGGACCCGGACCTGACGAGGTTATAGATATAGCTGATTATGAGGTGAGAGGAAATGATGCCTACATATTAGCTCCTGGAAAATTGATTGTTAAGAACCATATTACCGGAGAAAAGGTTAAGGAAATACCTATGCCTGAATATGTTGGTTGGGGTCGTTTGAGAGATACAGATTCCGGTTTACTTGTGATGGCACTACAACCGAAGGAAAAGGAAAATTCCATCCTGGTAATGGATGTTGATGCCGGTGAGGTTAAATCTGAGTTTTTCCCTGCCAGTAAAGATTGGGGACTATCAAAAGGTATGGAGTTAGTAGAACTCGGAGATGGAAAGTATATACATCAGTATGGTCAAAATGCAGATTTGGCTGTTATCACTCCTGCTACCCAAAGCGTAGATTCGATACAACTTGTTAGCTCTTCTAATGCTATCGGCGCTGATGAGTATAGCGAACGCAGCAAGCAACTCCATTCTTCAAAAGATCTTGGACTCACCACATATCATGGGTTGACAGCCACAGGATCTAATCTTTTTTGGATGGGAATTGGAGCCGACGGAATGACTTTGTATCTATATGACAAGAATACGAAATCGACAATAGCTGTTCCGGGTAATGAATTGAAAGATGACTTGTCGTGGGCAGATAACCTTATGGAAAATATGATGATAGGTATGCTCGCTTTCAATGAGAGTGACGATAACGCTTTTATCTCTCAGCTTGACCCGGCTATGCTGAAAGATGCTCTTGAGGGTAAATCATTGAAGTTCGAGGATGCCTATACGGTGCTTGATAAGGTCGGAGAAGATGCAAATCCGCTTGTTGTCTTCCTTGAATTCAAACCCATAAAGAATTGATAATTCGGATTGAGAGGAAATTGATAGACTCTGACTATAGTAGGGTAATGGGTTAGGATCTAATCGGTTAAATTCACGTCTGCGGCGTTGTGCCGAGGACGTGATTTTTTTGATTTTGCGGTGTGGAATTTTTTTTGTAACTTTGCACCGCTTTTGAGCAACAGCGTGTGATGGGAAATCTGTTGCCTCGCTTTCATGTAAGGAAGCAGGCTCGCTCCCAAAGGCGATTGCGCCGGAGCAAAAAACTTATTTTGAGTAACACAAATTAAAAATGAAGAAATTCCAACTTAACGCCGAGCCGCGTACAGTGCTTGGTAAGAAGTCTGTAAAGGCTTTGCGTGCAGAGGGTAAGATCCCCGCAGTTTTGAACGGTGGCAAGCATGTGCAGCTACCTTATGACGGACCTCTCAAAGAGGGTGAGAAATTGGTTAATGTAGACGGCAAGCTCGGTCTTATCACCACTGACATCGCAGTGAAGAATGAGGATGTCCGTAAGCTCATCTATTCTCCTGACATTTTCGAGATTGATCTCAACATCAATGGTGACGAGCGTAAAGCTGTCCTTAAGGAGATCCAGTTCCAGCCAGTAAAGGACACAATCCTTCACCTCGATTTCCTTGAGGTAAATAACGAGAAGCCCATCATCATGGAGGTGCCTGTTCAGATTGAGGGTCACGCCGAGGGTGTTAAGGCAGGTGGTAAGCTTACACTTTCTATGCGTAAGCTCAAAGTGAAAGCTATCTACGACAAGATTCCTGACCGTCTCGTAATCAACGTTGACAATCTCGGTCTCGGCAAGAGCCTCGCCGTAGGTGATCTTCACTTCGAGGGTCTTGAGCTTATGAACGCCAAGAACGCTGTGGTCTGCGCTGTTCAGCTCACCCGTGCCGCTCGTGGCGCCGCTGCAAAGGCTGACACTAAGTAATCAGATTTATTTTAGGGTAATAAAAAAAGACTTCCGAATCAAAATTGATCCGGAAGTCTTTTTTTATATCACTTCATTCGCTTCAGGATATTGTAGGAGGGGAGCACGCCTAACTCTCCGGCTTTCGAGAGGTCGGCAAAAGCTTGTGTCTTATTGCCAGCCTGAAGATATGACAATCCACGGTTGAAATAAGCCTGTCCAAACTCCGGGTCAATCTTAAGAGCCTCAGCATAGCAATGGAGTGCGGAGGTATAGTCGCCTACAGAATAGTAGATGTTGCCCTTGTTAAACCAGGCGAACACGAGACGGGGATTGAGATTCAGTGCCATATCGTAGTCGGAGATCACTTCTTGAAGCGCAGCCATAGATGCCCGGCGATCGAGCGCATCGGCACCATTGTTCTTATGCTCGGTATTCTTCTGTTCGGAGGCAAGTTTCATGAAACGGGCATAGGCACGTGCCATATAAGCCACGGTAAACTTATCGTCTTTGGCAATAACATCGTCGAGGTTTACCAACGCCTCCGGATAGTTCTTGAGCATAGTCTGTGTCACGCCCAAGGCGAGACGGTCGATGGGCCGCCCCTTGCCTGACTGGATAAGCGATGTCAGGTCTTCGGCATAAGTAAACAGACGGGCTGCCTCTACCTCATCGAGCGTCTGTATGCCTGCCGGAGTGAGATAGAATTGGCGAGAGATGAACCGCTGGCTGTTAAGGTCATCAAGCTCACGGAAATAGTTTGAAACGGAGCGCAGGGTGAGGGGAGCGGGAATAAATGTAAGGGCATATATCGGTTCCGGCTCCACCTGTACGTTGCGGTCTTGCACACGACCCTTGATTTTCTCGTTGTATGAGAGCTGGGTCTCCACAGCTTCAGAGACTGTGACGAGGCGGTTAAACCTGTTCATCACGTCAACTTCCGATTCGTCCTCTCCTTGCGTATCACGCACGTCCTTCGTCTCGGCAGCGGCGATTGTCGGGCGGTCGAGAGGATTCTTCTCCGGATTCTTCACATAATTCTCAACCATCTGGTCTGCCTTATGCACCATCTGCATGGCAGTGCGCATATCGCCCATATTACGCTTCGTCTCGGCGATGGCATAATACACAGGGTAGAATTTGGGATAACGGTTTGCGATTACCTCAAAGTCAGCCAAAGCCTCCTTATTCTTATCAAGCTCCAGATACATCAGTCCGCGGTTGTAATGGGCATGGAAATTCAGAGGATCGAGTTCCAGCACCTTAGTAAGGTCCTCCACCGCACGGTTGAGGTCTCTTACCTCATAACGCAGCAGGGCACGGTTGAAGAGGGCAGCGGTGTTCTTGGGGTCAAGGTCGAGGGTATAGTTATAGTCGCTCATGGCTCCGAAGAAGTCGTCGGAGTTGTAGCGGATGAAGGCACGATTGACATACAGATCCGGAATCTCGGGTTGCAGGCGTATCGCAGCATTCATATCCTCTCCGGCTTTATCCCATTCTTTACGGTTCCATTCAATCTGTGCTCTCAGCAGGAAAGGATTTATGAGGCTCTTGGTAAGGGATATTGCCTTGTCGAGATCAGCAAGGGCAGCCACAGTGTCGCCGCGCACAAGATTCATACGTCCGCGAGCCGAATAGCCCTCTTCAAAAGCGGGATATTGGCGTAGCAGGGCAGTGAATGTAGAATCTGAACTGTCATACTTCTTCATCTCTGTCTGGGCAACCGCCTTATAGAACAGGAAATATTTGTCGGTGGGATTGTGTGCCAATCCTATGTTATAGTCTTCTACGGCGAGGGAATCACGTCCGAGATTCTGTCGGGCAAATCCTCTCACCTTATAGGCTTCGGTCTTAAACTTATTGCGTTCGATAGCTAAGGAGCAGTCTGCCTCAGCTCCTTCATAGTCGTCGAGGCTCAGTTTTGCTATTGCTCTGTAGAAATAGGGGTCGGAAAGATACGGTTTAGCCTTTATTGCCTGGTTGAAATACTGGATTGCCAGCATATAATCTTCCATAGAGAGGACGTTGCGCCCTATGGCAAGCACCTGGTCAGCGTTTACCTGCGCCACGGCAACATTTGCCATAGATGCCGCTCCCAAAAGAAGGGTGGCGAGCCGCTTATATGAGAAAAGTTTCTTTGACAGTTTCATGATGGTGCAAAATTAACAAAATATCTCCAAATAATTAGAGGATAAATTACGGAGAGGATTAAAATAATGTTGAAAAATAATTAAAAAGGGGATGATTGGGAAATTACAACAATAAAATTAAGGGTGCTGTTAAACGAAATGTAGCATAAGTGAAGCAAAGTGTGGACGAGCCTGATAGCAGGAGAGGAGTTTAAACTATACTATAAATATGTAAAAAGTTTAAACAAAAGCTAAGAAAATGGGAGTGGTGTAGTGTGGATATGGGAATTTTTTTGTAAATTTGCACGATTTATTGGAGGGAGTGCCTATGAGGCAATTCCATTAATTCTAACAACAGAAAAACGAATCTACAGCAGATGATCAATATAACTTTTCCCGACGGCAGTGTAAAGCAATTTGAATCAGGTGTAACTCCGTATCAAATTGCCCAGAGCATAAGCCCGCGTTTCGCGGCGGATGTTCTTGCCGCAAAGATCAACGGTCAGGAATGGGACATCTCCCGTCCTGTCAACGAAGATGCAAAGATAGAGCTATTCAAATGGGACGATGAAGAGGGCAAGCACGCCTTTTGGCATTCTTCTGCCCACCTTCTCGCCGAGGCTCTTCAGGAGCTTTATCCCGGCGTGAAATTCGGCATCGGCCCGGCAATAGAAAACGGTTTCTATTATGACAT
>CAMWSM010000130.1 GCA_947176915.1 uncultured Porphyromonadaceae bacterium
CTGACGAGCGTAACGATACCTGACTCAGTGACGAGCATCGGTAGTTATACCTTCCAGGGTTGCAGTTCCCTGACTAGCGTAAAGTTGAGTGAAAACTTAGAGCAGATTCATTATTGTACTTTTTACGGATGTCCAAAATTAGAATCAATTGAGATTCCGGGTAGCGTTAAGGAAATAGTTCAATATTATTCCCGGGCGAGAGAATATTTTTATACGTTTACAAATCTTAAAAGATTATCTCTTAAGTTCTCAGAGGAATATTTATCCTCATCCTACTACTCCTACAACTATTCCAGAATTGTTACATCTAATTGGGATTCCGAACTAACAGATAATCTTGAGGAAGTATTCTTCGACCGTCAGATGGTATATGGTATGCCGTTGCCGAATGTGAAGACACTCTCTTTCGGTGAGCATTTGAACGAAGTGCAGGTTAAGAATATTCATAATTGCGAAAAACTAGAGACAATAGTTTGCTATGGTACTGAGCCGCCGACTTTACCGGAATGCTCCAACAAGCAATATATGAATGTTGTGGTGAAGGTGCCGCAGGAGGCATTGGAGAAATATCAGCAGGCTGAGGGCTGGAAGAATTTCTGGAATCTCCAAGGGTTTGATCCCTCTCAAAGCAGTGTGGATAAAATACCGGCTTCAAGCATGGAGAAAGTGGAGACAGGTCGCTTCAACCTCAACGGACAGAGGGTAGGGGATGATTATCAGGGCGTCGTAATCGTCCGTTATTCCGATGGCTCAACCCGTAAACTCATCGCAAAATAATTACCAAACCCGCAAAATATAAAAAGGAAGGCTCAGGAAGCCTTCCTTTTGTGTTTAAATATTATCCAATGTATAAGCAGTATGAGTCCATCATTTAAGCGGGAGGATTAGCGTGAAGAAGAGATGGTTTTGTCTCTACCACGTTAAGGATAGGATTATTCAGAACCTTTTCAATGGAGGCAATAGTTTCTATTGTAAAGTTATGAGTCCCCCTCATCCATTTACTAATTTCGGCTTCTTTTTTATTTAATAGGATTGCCAAATCTTTCTGCCTTAATCCTTTACTTTCTAAAATTTCATGAATCCTGTCGGCAATTCTAAATGACAGATTCACTTCATGTCTGACCTCAGGATCAACTTTTTTTCTACGCTCATCTATAATGTTATTTCTTTTCATTTCGAATAAAATTTAAGTTGCCAATTAATTCTTTATCCACTATAAACAAAGTCCCGTTTGCAATTCTGGAAGTAATATAACGACTTGTGTCTTTAAGTATTTCTACGATCTTTTCCAAGGAATGGCTTTCTTGCCATGTCTTACAATCTTTGATATCTCCATTTCCAAAAATTAGAATATGGTCTGAAAGGCGTATACAGTAAAGGCGCAGGTTACTTGTTTCGATTGGTATGGCGCTTACACCATCTTTAAAGTTCCCTTCGTACCGAAAGTATCTTTCTAAAGCACCTATTTCACCTATTCTATCCAACCAAGAGATTATAATATCAACGTCTCGATCATAAGGACTTCCTATTGGAAATTTCTCAAAAAAATCCTCTAATTCAGAGTATTCTTTATTTTCCATACGCAAACTGTAAAAGTTTACGGCCTTATGTTCTTCTATAAGTTCGATGCTATACTTCTGTTTCATACTTAACTTATAAATTAATTTTGGTAAAGTTAAGATAAATTTCTTATTAAAACAAATATCTTAACCTAAAAGTTAAGTATCTTTATATAGAATTATTTTAGGAAACTTCATATAGAGGTATAAGCGTTGATGAAATTCTTGTTTCAAGCATGGAGAAAGTGGAGACAGGTCGCTTCAACCTCAACGGACAGAGGGTAGGGGAGATTGGTTCATCATTTCTGTAAAGATGATTTTGCTAAAGTCATTTCTGTAAAGATGACTTTAATATGCGTTAGTGGGGGGTGTTATTTTATGGTTCTAAAAGGTTAATTGGGGTCATTGATAAAATTCTTTATTCCTTTCTCTTTTCCCTTTTTATTATTTTTTATTACCTTTGCACTAATATCAATAAATCTATACCTACAATGGCACTTTGGTTTGAATGTAAAGTCCGCTATGACAAAATGATGGAGAATGGGTCCGTCAAAAAAGTAAATGAGCCTTATCTCGTGGACGCCTTGACCTTCACAGAGGCAGAGGCGCGTATTATTGAGGAGGTTACTCCATTCATTTCCGGCGAATTTTCGATTTCTGCTGTCAAAAAGACCAAGATTTCAGAAATTTTCTTCGATGACAGTGCGGATAAGTATTATATGGTGAAAGTAAATTTCATTACTCTCGATGAAAAATCCGGCGTGGAGAAGAAGTCGGCTTCCTTTATCCTCGTTCAGGCTTCTGATCTTGAAGGCGCAGTAGCCCGTTTCAAGGAGGGGATGAAGGGCACTATGGCTGACTATGACATTGCCTCTGTTGCCGAGACAATGCTGATGGATGTCTATCCTCTCGATCTCTCTGCCGAAAAGAAACAGGATTAGAAACTAAATCCCTTTTCATAATGTTATCATAATCATCGTATGACTGAAATTCAAGATAATCTCTTGCGGATTAAATCTCAGATACCCTCTGGCGTAAGTCTTGTAGCGGTTTCAAAATTCCACCCTGTCGAGGCTATCCGCCAATGCTATGATGCAGGCCAGCGCATTTTCGGAGAGAGCCGGGTGCAGGAACTGGTTCAGAAAGAGCGACTTTTGCCTAACGACATCAACTGGCATTTTATAGGTCATCTTCAGACCAACAAGGTGCGCCAGCTCATAGGAAAGACGGCTCTGATCGAAAGCGTGGATTCTGAAAGACTGCTGAGGCTCATTGACTCAGAGTCGGAGAAAGCCGGAGTCGTAAGCCGGGTTCTTTTGCAAGTGCATGTGGCGCAGGAGGAAACAAAATTCGGTTTTTATCCCGAAGAATTATACGATTTCTTCCGAAACAGAGGATTTGAATCATTGAAAGCCACTCATATTTGCGGAATAATGGGAATGGCTTCCAACACCGACAACCTTGACAGGGTAAGAGAGGATTTCCGGAAAATTTCCGAAATTTTCCGCACCGTTTCCAATGATGAGTCTCTTGGCTTAAGAGATTTTGATATCCTTTCCATGGGGATGAGCGGAGATTGGAACATTGCCGTTGAGGAGGGTTCGGACATGGTGAGGATCGGATCCGCAATCTTCGGCGAAAGACAATATTGAGAGTATTTTTATTCTACAAACCTGACGAAGCCGGAAAATAGCTCGTCTGCAAATTATTAAAAACATTACTAAAATCTATTCACTATGAGTGCAAAATCTCAATCAAAGGGCAATTCCAATGTGGTTGCCATTATCGCGATGTTCTTCCTCTTCGCGATGATCTCTTTTGTCACCAACCTTGCTGCCCCTATCGGCACTATCTGGGGCTATCAGTTTGAAGGGAACAGTTTCCTGGGAATGCTGGGTAACATGATGAACTTCCTTGCATATCTCTTCATGGGCATTCCTGCGGGTAAGATTCTAACCCGAATAGGCTATAAGAAAACAGCCCTTTGGGCAATAGGCATCGGCATCGTCGGTCTGTTGGTACAATGGTGTTCCGGTCTGGGGGACGTTGGCACAGGGATGTTTATCATCTATCTTCTCGGCGCCTTCATCTGCGGTTTCTGTGTCTGCATGCTCAACACTGTTACCAATCCTATGCTGAATCTCCTTGGCGGGGGTGGCAACAGAGGCAATCAGCTTCTCCAGGCAGGCGGCGCTTTCAATTCTCTTGCAGGCACCGTTACTCCATTCTTTGTCGGCGCTCTCATCGGTTCTCTCACCAAAGAATCTCATATCGGCAATGTTTCGCCGCTCCTTTGGATAGCCATCGGCATTTTTGTTGTGGCGTTCATAGTGATCTCTTTCGTATATATTCCCGAGCCTAATCTTGTCAAGAAAGGGGCAGCGGCTCCGAAATATTCCCACAGCCCGTGGAGCTTCCGTCATACAGTGCTTGGCGTTTGCGCCATCTTCATGTATGTCGGCATCGAGGTGGGCATCCCCTCTACACTTAACTTCTATCTCGCTGATCAAGGCTCAAACGGCGCAGGCGTTATAGGCGAGGCTTCAATTATTGCGGGTGCGATTGTCTCTGTCTACTGGTTCCTGATGCTTGTCGGCAGAACGCTTTCCTCTGCAATTTCAGGGAAGGTTTCCTCTCGCGCGCAGCTCGTCAGCGTTTCAGGATGCGCCATTATCCTCATTATAGCAGCAATCCTCACTCCGAAAGAGGTAACCTTCAATGTTCCCTCTTTCATCTACACAGGTGATCTTGGCGAAGTGGCACAGGTGCCGATGAGCGCACTGTTCCTTGTGCTTTGTGGTCTCTGCACCTCCGTAATGTGGGGCGGTATTTTCAACCTTGCTGTCGAAGGCCTCGGTAAATACACCGCACAGGCATCCGGAATCTTTATGATGATGGTGGTAGGCGGCGGCGTTATTCCATTGGTTCAACAGCTCTTTGCCGGCTCCGTTGGCTACATGCCCTCATACTGGCTCCTTGTTGCTTGTCTCGGATTCATCTTCTTCTACGGCGTAGCAGGATGCATCAACGTCAACAAAGACATCGACGTATCCTACGAAGAGGAACTCAAGGAAGAGCTTGTCTGAAGGGATAGGGGAGTTAAGAATTAAGATGTTAAGAATTAAGAGTTAAGGATTAAGAATTAAGATAATAAGAATTAAGATAATAATGAGGCTGTGTCGTAATTAAGGTTTACGGTGCAGCCTCTCTTTTTTAGAGCTA
>CAMWSM010000131.1 GCA_947176915.1 uncultured Porphyromonadaceae bacterium
CCCACAAGCGCATCTTCACCGTTAACCGCTCCACCTTCGTCAACAAGAAGAGCCGTGAGCAGTTCCAGCTTTCATCTTTCCAGCGTCTCATCGACATCTACAGCTCCACTTCAAAGACTGTAGACGCGCTGATGAAGCTCGAACTTCCCAGCGGAGTTGACGTAAGCATCAAGGTTTGACAATAAATCAGCCTCCGCATCCGTTATATAAAGGATGCGGAGACTGATTCTCCAAACCGAATAAACCCAAAACAAAAAAATAAAAACCGACAGAGATCGGAATAAATAAATCAAAGTAAGAAATGCCAGGATTATTAGGAAAGAAAATCGGAATGACATCCGTTTTCAGTGCCGACGGAAAGAATATTCCGTGCACTGTTATCGAATTAGGTCCTTGTGTGGTTACTCAAATCAAGACTTTGGAGAAAGATGGCTATGAGGCTGTTCAGGTAGGTTTCGAAGACAAGAAGGAGAAGCATACCAACAAGCCTGAGGCAGGCCACTTTGCCAAGGCGGGTGTAACCCCCAAGCGTCACTTGGCCGAGTTCAAATCGTTTCAGACCATGCCGGAGCTGGGTTCCACACTCACAGTTGACCTCTTCCAGGAGGGTGGCTTCGTTGACGTTGTGGGCACAAGCAAGGGTAAAGGTTTCCAGGGCGTGGTTAAGCGTCATGGTTTCGGCGGTGTGGGCCAGTCAACCCACGGCCAGCACAACCGTCTCCGCGCACCGGGTTCAATCGGTGCCTGCTCTTATCCCGCGAAGGTATTCAAGGGTCTGCGCATGGCGGGCCATATGGGCAACGAGCGCGTGACTGTGCAGAATCTCCAGGTGATAAAGGTGCTTCCGGAGCACAATTTGTTAATGATCAAGGGTTCAGTACCGGGATCGAAAGGTTCAATCGTTATAGTTGAGAAATAATGGAAGTAGCAGTATACAACATCAAGGGAGAAGACACAGGACGCAAGATCACACTCAAAGACGAAGTGTTTGCGCGTGACCTCAGCGAGGGCAATGCAGACCACACACTCTATCTTGATATCAAACAGTATCTGGGCAACCAGCGTCAGGGTACCCACAAGAGCAAGGAGCGTAGCGAGGTATCCGGCTCAACACGTAAGCTCGGTCGCCAGAAGGGTGGCGGCGGCGCACGTCGCGGCGACATCAACTCACCGCTTCTACGTGGCGGCGGCACAGTGTTCGGTCCGCGTCCCCGCGACTATCGCACCAAGCTCAACAAGAAGATGAAACAGCTTGCCCGTAAGATCGCTCTCACTTCCAAGGCTCAGGCAGGGAGCATCATCGTGGTGGAGAACTTCAACTTCGACAAGCCCTGCACAAAAGACTGGGTGAATATCGCCAAGAACTTCAAGGTTAACGATAAGAAGACTCTTCTTGTGATGAATGATCTTGACAAGAACCTTCTTCTCTCAGTTCGCAACGTGCCTAATGCGCTTATGCAGCAGGCTATCGACCTGAATGCGTACACTGTGCTCAACAACGACTCAATCATCATAACTGAGGGCAGCGTTGAGGTCATCAATGAGAACTTTTAACATTAAGGAGATATAGAAAATGGATATTCAGATCAAACCCCTCGTAACAGAAAAGGCCAACGCCTACAGCGAAAAGCAGAATTGCTACACATTTGCTGTGTCTCCCGACGCTAATAAGTTTCAGATCAAGGATATTGTAGAGAAGCTCTACAATGTGCGCGTCGAGAAAGTTAACACAGCCCTCTATGCCGGCAAGCGCAAGCAGCGCTACACCAAGGGAGGGCTCATCCGCGGTCAGAAGCCGGCTTTCAA
The DNA here is from genome assembly GCA_947176915.1 of uncultured Porphyromonadaceae bacterium. GTDB lineage: Bacteria > Bacteroidota > Bacteroidia > Bacteroidales > Muribaculaceae > Lepagella. The sequence goes on from CAMWSM010000131.1 coordinate 1,807, forward strand.
GAAGGCTTACGTGACTGTGGCTGAAGGACAGAAGATAGACTATTATAGCAACATTTAAAACCGATGGCAGTAAGAAAATTCAAGCCCGTGACTCCCGGGCAAAGACACAAGATTATTGGTGTGTTCCGCAATGAGATCGCTGTTACCACCCCTGAGGGTAAGGTAGAGGTGAAGAAAGTCTCGAAAATCACACCAGAAAAGTCTCTTACTGTGGGCAAGCGTTCCACAGGCGGCCGCAACTCTTCGGGACATCTGTCAACCCGTTACCGTGGCGGCGGTCACAAGAGAAAATTGCGTCTCGTTGATTTCAAGAGAACCAACGACGGCGTACCGGCAGTTGTAAAGAGCATCGAGTATGATCCCAACCGCTCGGCACGCATCGCGCTGCTTTACTATAAGGACGGTTCTAAGGCTTATATGATAGCCCCCAACGGACTTGAGGTAGGCCAGACCGTGATCAGCGGTGAGGATGCCGCACCGGAGGTAGGCAACTGCCTTCCCCTGTCAAAGATACCTGTAGGTACTCTTATCCATTGTATAGAGCTACGTCCCGGCCAGGGTGCTTCAATGGCACGTTCAGCCGGCACATTCGCTCAGCTTACTTCCCGCGAGGGAGATTATGCGATAATCAAATTGCCTTCTGGTGAGACCAGAAAGGTGCTTCTCACCTGCCGTGCCACAGTAGGTGTAGTGGGCAACTCCGACCACGCTCTTGAGCAGAGCGGCAAGGCAGGCCGTTCACGCTGGCTGGGTCGCCGTCCTCACAACCGTGGTGTGGTAATGAACCCTGTCGATCACCCGATGGGTGGTGGCGAGGGCCGTCAGTCAGGTGGTCATCCCCGTTCACGTACAGGTCTTTATGCGAAGGGCTTGAAGACACGTTCGCCGAAGAAGCACTCTTCGAAGTATATCATTGAAAGAAGGAAAAAGTAAATTTGATTAAAAGAAGACAACTATGAGTCGTTCGCTTAAAAAAGGACCGTTTATCAGTGTGAAGCTGGAGAAGAAGGTCGCAGCCATGGACGAGAGCGGCAAGAAGTCGGTCATCAAGACCTGGAGCCGCGCGTCTATGATCTCCCCTGATTTCGTAGGCCACACATTCGCAGTGCACAACGGCAACAAGTTTATTCCCGTATATGTTACAGAGAACATGGTGGGCCATAAGCTTGGAGAATTTGCCCCGACGCGCACATTCCGCGGCCACGCCGGCAACAAGAAGAAATAAAAGCCGCCCCGCGCAACAAATAACAGTCCAATAAAAATAGCTAAAAACACATACAATGGGTGTAAGAAAAAGACAAGCAGCCGACGCCATCAAAGAGGCTCGCAAAAGCGAATACTTCGCCAAGCTGCATAATGTGCCGTCATCGCCCCGAAAGATGCGTCTTGTGGTGGACATGATCCGCGGACAGGAGGCTTTCAAGGCCCTCGGCATTCTCAAGTTCTCCAATAAGGAGGCTGCCCGTAAGGTTGAGAAGTTGCTCCGCAGCGCTATCGCCAACTGGGAACAGAAAAACGAACGTAAGGCTGAGGCCGGCGAGCTTTATGTGAAGACAGTCTTCGTAGACTGCGCTCCTATGCTCAAGCGCCTTCGTCCGGCTCCTCAGGGCCGCGGCTACAGAATCCGCAAGCGTTCAAATCATGTGACATTGTTCGTCGACACAAAAAATAACGAAAAAGCTTGATTTAAAAGATGGGACAGAAAGTTAATCCGATCAGCAACCGTCTCGGTGTAATCCGCGGTTGGGACTCAAACTGGTATGGCGGGAAGAAATACGGTGACACTCTTCTTGAGGACTCTATGATCCGTAAATATCTCCGCACTCGTCTTGCAAAGGCAAGCGTTTCTAAAATCATCATCGAGCGCACGCTCAAGATGGTCACCGTTACTATCTGCACTGCCCGTCCCGGTATGGTAATCGGTAAGGGTGGCAAGGATGTTGACGATCTCAAGGACGAGCTGAAGAAGCTCACCGACAAGGATGTTCAGATCAACATCCACGAGATCAAGCGTCCTGAACTTGATGCAGAGATCGTTGCCACCAACATCGCGCGTCAGATTGAGAACAAGGTTGCCTATCGCCGCGCTGTGAAGATGGCGATCGCCTCTACGATGCGTATGGGTGCCGAGGGTATCAAGGTGCAGGTGAGCGGCCGTCTCAACGGCGCTGAAATGGCTCGTTCAGAGATGTTCAAGGAGGGTCGTACCCCGCTTCACACTCTGCGTGCCGACATCGACTATGCACTTGTTGAGGCTCTCACCAAGGTAGGCATCATCGGCATCAAGGTGTGGATCTGCCGTGGAGAGGTTTATGGCAAGAAGGAGCTCGCTCCCGTATATGCCGTGGGCCAGAAAGAGCAGGGCGGCCGTCCGCAGGGCGATCGTCGCAAAGGCGGATTCCGCAACAAGAAAAACAACAATCGTTAATAAAGAAGACCGACAATGTTACAACCTAAAAAGACCAGATACCGCCGTTCGCAAAAGGGCCGCATGAAAGGTGAGGCTCAGAGAGGCAACCAGCTTGC
>CAMWSM010000132.1 GCA_947176915.1 uncultured Porphyromonadaceae bacterium
GTTTGTTATAAATACAGAACATTGAAAATCTTCTTCTTCTCTCTCCCCATCACTTACATTTTTTCGGGTTTATCCCATTTTTCATTCCACTTTTTCATTAATCCTATCTAAAACTTTTTCTTATGGCAAACTCATCTTCATCCTTCTCATCCTCTCGTTTTAACGTATTCTCTCTTTTCAATCTCCTTCTCCTCGTAATCGTAATGACCTCTTTTCCGGCACATGCGAAGCATCATTCCAAGTCTTCTCCGGAATTTGAAAAAGCAATTGCCCTCCTTAAAAAATATGAAGGGTTACACAAAAATCACGGAAACCTTATTGGCTACGGCCATCTCGTTGTGAAAGGCGACGGCTATCGGGCTGGAGATAATCTTTCGGAAGCACAGGCTGAACGTCTCCTCAGAAAAGATCTCCTCAAGCTTTGCAAAGAATTCAGCCATCTCGGTAAGGATAGCATTTTTATGGCTGTTTTCGCATATAATCTCGGTTCAGGCGGCGCATCCCGTTCTTCCGTTTATAAAAAACTGGCTGCCGGCAACCGTAATATAAAAGAATCATTCCTCTCATATTGCACTGCAAAAGGAAAAGTTATAACCCAGCTTCAGAAACGCCGTCAAGAGGAATATGACACACTATTTATCTTATAATGATTATGCAGCCTCTGTTGCAAATCAGAACATATTTCCCCCATCGGACGTTTATAAAAGCATAATAATTAATAACGCGATATGAATACACCGAACAGTTCTCAAATTTCACTAATGTCAAATCCGCTTAGGAAACTTCTTTGGATTGTCATTGCAGTTTCAATAATTGCCGGTGGCATTATGATAGCCATTGGATCTACCGCTCCGGCTAAGAAAATATATACGGTGGAATTTGAGAAAGCTGTCGCGATCATAAAGAAATATGAGGGTATGCACAAGAATCATCCCACTTTGATTGGCTATGGCCATCAAGTGATAGCCGGCGATAAATATAAACGCAGAGCTAATCTGACCCTTGAACAGGCTGATGAACTCCTCCGCGACGACCTTTCCAAACTCTGCGCACGTTATCGGTCTTTCGGCAAAGACAGTCTCCTTTTAGCTGCTCTTGCATACAATTGCGGAATAGGCACAGTGGCAAAATCATCTGTCTATAAAAATCTCCAAAATGGCAATCGTAATATTCAGGCTGCTTATCTCGCCCATTCAAAATCACGAGGCAAGACTCTCTCGCAGTTAAAACGACGGCGCCAGGAGGAACTCGATAGTCTGTTCATTCCTTAATTATTTCTTTAATTTCCCATTCTGAATAACGCAAACACCAATAGAATGAAAACCAATCCCTACATATTTAGTCTCCTCCCACTTTCCCTGACCCTTTTTGCCTGCGGCTCTGATAAAGGGAAAGAACAGATCTCACGTCCGGATCTGCCCGAGGAGGTTCGCCCTGTGGCAGAAGCCATAGAGAATGAATCGCCTGAACGATTCGCCTCTTCTGTTACGTATCCTATTGAACGCCCTTATCCCCTTCCTGATGTGAAGGATTCCGCTGAAATGGTTAAATACTACGACAAGATGATCGATGCTCCGCTGAAACAGGCAGTAAAGGAGCAACCGGATTCTGCTTGGCAGCAAGAGGGATGGAGAGGATGGACACTTGAGAATGGTGCGTATTTCTGGATAGATGCAGGCAAAATATATGAAATAACATATATCTCCAAAAAGGAAACTCAGATGCTTGATTCTTTACAGAACCTTGAAATATCATCCCTCGAGCCTTCCATGAGGAAGGACTGGATTCCTGTGGCTTGCGTAACCGATTCTGTATCGGGCGCAATCTTCAGAATTGACTCGCGTCATGATTCAGATCCCCCTGTCTACCGTCTGGCAGGATATTCTGCAGAGGACGACCTCTCGGGTGAACCGACCATTATGCTTTACGGCACTCTTGACTTGGAAGGATCGATGGGCAACAGATATTATCGTTTCAGCGATGATCAAGGCACAACGGCTGAATACGCCCCCGATATTTCAGAAGAGGAAGACACCCCCCAGATTGAAATAGACAGAAAAGGGAAAGCAAAAAGATATAAGGCAAAACCGGCCTATTGGCTTGATCACATCAAAAAAAACCGTCCCCCAAAACCCACAGAATAACAAACATCAGCAATCCCGGGACAATAATCGCAATGCTTGGACAATAACTCCGCAATGCTTGGATAATAACTCCGCAATGCTTGGGAGGGATTGCTCCGCAATCCCGCTACATAGCAAAAAGCTATTTTCCCACTTCCCGACAAAAAGGCTAATCAAAAAAAGAGGCTGAATCAAACTTGATTCAACCTCTTTTCATTACTGATTCTAACTTTACTTGGCAAACGGGAAATTGATGCCGAAATTAACTGAAGCATTGGAGTTCAAAGGAATCCCCTGTTTTGCAAGTTTCCCGAGAGTATGATCCATGCCAAGGAAGAGATTGAAGCCGGGACAATGAAGATTGAAAAGCCAACCGAAACCTACTCCGTATGTGCCTGCCACCATATTCACATCTGCTGAAATGCACTTTATTGGTTGCACATTAGCAGAAAAACGGAATTGTGTCCAGGTGTACTTTCCATTGATTTTTGTGGAATTTAATACCCCGAAATGGAGCTTCCTGTAATAAGGCAATTCATACTCCCCGGCAAAATTGAGGGTGGCACCTAAGGCTCGTGTATAAGACGACAGTTCATCCACCTCCGTCATTTGATAAAGTCCTGCCAGATCATCCGTAAATTTATGCCACTCCTTAGAGAATGAATTGTCGGCATCATTATCTGCATTAAAAATATATGAATCGGTGGAGATCTTCTGCGTGCCTTTTGTTGTAGCTTTCTGAGTCTTTCCCCAGTTCACAAAACCGAGATCAAGTACGGCTGCCGAGAAAGTGAAATCGCGCCATTTGTAAGTCGCGCCAAGATCAAGAGCCATTCCGAAGCCCTGAGGTTTGAAAGAATCGATCTCTCCCCCACTGACGTAATCCTTGCCCGTATGATCATTCCGGTCATATTTATATTTGAAGCCTCCCACAGAAGCATAGATCTGCGCATTTGTCATGGCTGTCCAGTTTTGCTCCCCTAAGGTGAGTTTTGCCTCATTAAATCTGAAATCAAGATTTCCGGCTCCGATAAGGAATTTTAATGAACCACCCACCCTTAAACCGGGAACCTGCTTGATGTCGCGTGAATGATTGAGTGCGATCTGTGCGTAGGCATTGACATTGCCGAAAAGATTTTCAATATCGTAAGTCTTGTTTGTCAATCCCTCCTTCGCAAGTGAGAAGAAAGCACCCGGAACGGAAATATCAGCATTGGCAACAACTCCCAATGACACCGCGTTGTAACCTCCGAAGGCATTAAAGCCCACCGTAAGAATATCTATCTTTTCGGATGTGCCGATTCTGTTCTTATCCCCAAATTTTTTCATTGCCTCCTTCTCCCCTATCTTGGGATTAGTAAAGAGGACAGTCTTTCCGTCTCTCACATAAAATATGTCGTTGACATGGAGATTGCCATGCATATTTATATTCAGATTGCCCAAAACGGGAAATGAGACAAAACCCTTTTCATTACCTAAAGCGGGATTCATTTGAAAGCGATAGTCATAATTCTCCACAAAATATCCTGAATAGGTGGTCTGAGCAATGCCGGTTAAGGCAATGGCAATCATTGAGGCTGTAAAGCCTGTTCTTTTCATATTTCGTTTCATAGCATCGGTCGTTGTTTAGAATTCTTTTGTATAATTTCCGCTCACCTTAATTTGTATATTCTTTAAAGTGAAAGACTGATCGGGAGATAACGCATCCGATGAAGATGCCACCAATTCCGCCTTGTATGTAATGCCGTCAAGCCCCTTCACCGGTTTGCCGGGAGTAACATTCAATTTAAGCTCTATTGATTGGTTCTTTGCTCCGCCTGGAATTGTAAGAGGCTCGAATTCCGCACCGTTAATCTTATTTCCGTTCTTATCTATAGGATAACCCGAAAGAATAGCGTCAACCGGCAAATCGCTGTCTACTGTTGCACTGAGCTGCAAAGCCTCTATCTCGATTGCGTCTACTTCATCATCACTCCAGCCATCCTGGGTACGTGAATAAATTATGCGTGATTTATTTCCTCCATCCGATGCCAGGGCAAGTGGGGCAAGAAATTCCCATTTCCCTTTCAAGCCGCTCAGTTTATTCTCAGAGCCAAGATCAAAGTGTTCAACATGCTGAGTGTAGATC
>CAMWSM010000133.1 GCA_947176915.1 uncultured Porphyromonadaceae bacterium
CCGCCGCCGGCGGGGGGGGGTGGGGCGCCCCGGGGTTGTGGGCGGGGGGGGGGGGGGCACCGCGCGCGGCTGTGGGGGGTCGCGGGGGTTCGGGGGAAGGGGGCGCGGGTGATGGTTACTTCGGTGTTGCGGGCTACGATGTAGCTTCGGGAGTCGAGTGAGAGGCGGTAGTCTTTGGCTCTTCCTTCTACGCGGAGGTGCAGTCGGCTGTCTCCTCCGGCTACGAGAGGACGCAGCGTGAGGGTGTGGGGCGCCACGGGAGTTATGACCATGCAGTCGATGGTAGGCTCCACGATTGGTCCGCCGGCGGCGAGGTTGTATGCCGTGCTTCCGGTGGGGGTTGATATGATGAGTCCGTCGGCGCGGTAGTTTGCGAGGGGGTTGCCGTTTATGCGGGCTATGACGGTTATCATGGAGGCTGTGTCCTCCTTCTGGAGAGCCACTTCGTTGAGTGCGTATCGCCATTCTCCGGCGGGGAGTGCGTCGGAGTTGACCTGCAGGAGCATTCGGCTTTCGATGTGTACATTTCCGAGGAGGAAGTTGCTGACCATCTCCTCCACTTCCGGGAGGCGGCATGATGCGAGGAAGCCTAAATGTCCGGTGTTGACGCCGAGGATGGGGGTTCCACGCTCGCCAACCCATCGGGCGGCGCGTAGGAATGTGCCGTCGCCTCCCAAGGATATGAGGAGGTCGGCGTCGGCAGGGAGGCGGTCGGAGATGGCTGCCTTATATAGAGGTATGTCGTGCTCCTGGAGATACCATCCGAGTTTTGTGTGGAGAGTGATGGTGTTGTCGCGGGAGAGAGCGTGGAGCATTTTGCGGATGAGGGGGAGGTGGGGGTCTTGGCTGCGGGAGCCGTAGAGGGCGATGTTCATTTCGGGAAGATGGTGAAGGTTAGGGTGCCTCGGGTTGAGGTGGCGCCTTTTTTGGGCGACCAGCGGGCTTTTAGGGCGGCGGCTTCGCATTTGCGGCGTATTGCGGCATCGGCGGAGCCGGAGGCGGTGGCTTCCGTAACCTTTCCTTCTGCGTCGATGACTACGTTGACCTTTACTATTGTCTTGTGGCGGAGGGCAACGTCAGGTTTGGGACATCCCTGGAATGTTCGTCCGTGGGCTGAGCCGGCGATGCCGATTCCGGTGCCACCTGCGCCGCTTCCGGAGGCTTCATTTCCTGATTCGTTGCCGTTTTTTGAGGAGAATTTGTTAGCCACGGCAGATGTTGCCTCCTTGATCTCCTTGTCGTTGCCGGAATGTTCCGCCACTTTTACAGGAGATTCTTTCTTTTGGGTTGTGGTTTTGGGAGCCGGGGGTGTCGGTTTCGGTTCTACTGCCGGCACTTTCACCTCCGGCTGCTCCACGGGAGCCGGTGCGGGCTCCCCCTTGACAGAGGGAGCGGGTTGGTCGTGGTTTACAGCTTCCGGTTCGCCGAGGTCGAGCAGCTCCGGTTCGACGAAGAGTTCCTCGTCGGGGGGGAGGAGCGCCACGTCAGCCTTCTGCTTTGCCTGGGACAGCGGGGCCGAGAGGCGGAGCAGGAGGAGCATCAGTAGAATCAATCCGGCAATTGCAGCCGTTATTACAGCAGGAAGAAACTTCATACTTTTACTCTATTTCCTTGTGGGTTTTATCCCCTGTTAGATAATCAGCAGCTTTATCAGAGGAAATAACACTTCTGCCGAGTTTCGCTTCCAATTCATTTTTAGCGGCTTTGGCAACATTCCCTCCACTCTTTGCAATCTTCACATGATGCCCAATGTTATGAGGATTCTGTTGTTTAGATATTTCTGTAGCTGAGGCTTCAGCCAGCATATTTAGAGCTAATTCCACATTTGTCATGTTATCTCTCAAGGATTCTTTATGCAATCCTTTGAACACTTTATATTCTTTTGTTTTCATTCCGCTCCATTGCTGAGTCATTATGTCAGTCAGCATAGCGAATTGATTATCTTTCACTCCCCCTCTTTTCCATTCATCGGTTAGAAATTTCCTTATCTCTATTCCTCTTAACCTCTGATTAATCCATTGTTCAGAATATCCCGCTCTTCTATAGTCGCTAACTGCTTGCTCAATAGATAATTCCGGATCTTGCAACTGCTCAATCCTTAAAGCGCCTACTTCAGCAAGCCAAATTTTAAAAGGTTCTGCCTTAGGGGAGGGGATTGACTGGATGAGTCGGAACAGTTGGGGTGTGTTCACCACATCAGTTAGCCTCATTTTTCCGTCAGCAGCCGGCATTTTTAAAGCGTGACAATTTGTCACGGTTTCATTTCCCTCAGCCTTTAGTCTCTGTTTTAGTTTACGCCAATATGCATTGGGATCTTTGCTTTCCGTAAGGATACGTACAACATCGATTATTGAGAAATACCATTCCTCTTCCATTTCATCCCAAAATGTTCTGACTGTTTGAGAGCCAAATGACTGAATATAATTATTATTACTCATAGATTAGTTAGCTTTGGGGCGGGTGGCGAGGACGAGGTGGAGGTTGTTGCGGGCGGCGAGGTCGAGGACTTCGACGACGCGTGCATATCGCACGGTGGAGTCGGCGTAGAGGGCTATCGGGGGTGCGCCTACGCTGTCGCTGCGCATGAGGAGGAGGGAGGCGAGGAGCTCGTCGCGGGTAACCTGGCGTGCCTGGGTCGCCTCCGGGGTGGAGTCGTTGCGGTTTGCTACGAGGAAGAGATTCTCCTGCGCGTCGATATATACCTCCGTGATTGGTTTCAGGGGGGCCTCTTCGCCGCTCTGCGGTAGATTGACATCTATTGCGGAGGGGGTTATGAGGGTGGAGGTTACCATGAAGAATATTAGGAGGAGGAATATGACGTCGGTCATTGACGACATTGAGAAAGTGTCGAGTGGTGCAGAGTTACGGTGTAACATAAGATGTTAAGGAAATAAGATGTTAAGGGGTTTTAAGGGAGGCCTTGCGTTTCTTAAGAGTCAATATTATGTATGAGATGAGAGGATCAAGATGGTTAATAAGGAAATCGTAAAGTTCTTGGGAAATTTTATTAGATCTTAGAAGAAGTTCGATCCAATATTCAGTTTCTCTTGCTTCTTTTAAGGATATATGCAATTTTGCAATGAAGTCTGCATCACTTTGTGCGCCCTGTGCTTCTGCAATATTTGCTCCAATTGAGGTGCCCGATTTTACAATCTGTTTTGAGATTGTATATTCCCTTATTGTATTGAATAGAAAATCATGCAGCTGAACTATAATTACAGCAAAATCCAATCCCATTTCTTCCAATTTGCTTCTCTTATATTTCATACCATCTTATTCTCTTATTCTCTTATTCTCTTATTCTCTTATTCTCTTATTCTCTTTTTTAGGAGGGTTCGTTGAGGAGGTCCATGAATTCCATGGTGCGGGCTTCCATGGAGTTCATTATGCGGTTGACGCGCGAGACGAGGTAGTTGTAGGCGAAAAGGGCGACGATGCCGACGATAAGACCGGCAACGGTTGTGACGAGTGCCTGGTAGATGCCGGAGGAGAGGAGGGTTATGTCGGCAGCTTTTCCGGCAGCGGAGAGGGAGTAGAAGGCTTCGATCATGCCGGTAACGGTGCCGAGGAATCCGAGCATGGGTGCTCCGGCAGCGGTGGTGGAGAGCATCGTGAAGCCCTTTTCAAGATTCGCGACCTCGATATTGCCCGTGTTTTCGATGGCAACGAGCACGTCGTTCATAGGTCGGCCGATGCGGTTTACTCCTTTGAGGATCAGGCGGGCGTAGGGGGAGTCGGTGCGCTTGCATAGCTGCACGGCATTTTCTATGTCGCCTTCAAGGATGTAGTCGCGTATGCGTTTCATGAATGTGCTGTCGATGCGTGAGGCACGGTGGAGGGCAATGGAGCGCTCCACGAAGATGTATATCGCTATGAGGAGAAGGATGGCGAGGGGGATCATTATGTAGCCGCCATCCATGACGAGAGACCAAAGAGACATGATTGAAAATTGAAGATTGAAAATTGAAAATTTTTTTGCGGGGATTTGCCGGGATTCGTCGGGAGTAGGAGCAGTTCTGCTGGGAGTAGGGGCAGTTCTCTGCCCCGGTCTGTCTCAGTAAAATCCCATTAAAATTTCCCGGCAGGGGGGAATTGCGGGGATAGTTC
>CAMWSM010000134.1 GCA_947176915.1 uncultured Porphyromonadaceae bacterium
GAACGACTTCCATCTTCAATGACATGTACAATATCATTCTTCGAGAAAAGTTCCAGCACCCTAAAAATACTTGCTTTGTCCATAGGGTCTAACGACATTTCTAAATCAGCAAGATTTACAGGAGAAGTACGCTTTTGTAAATCTTTTAAGACAAGTACTCTATTTGTAGTTGGCTTAATGCCGTGATTTGTCAAAATATTTTCAATATCGGAATTGTTCATTTTATCAAATTTTCTGCAAAGTTACTAAAAATTTTTGAAACCTTCACTATAAAGGTCTAATAATCAGGGTTCTCACGTGTTTGCAACCGGTTTGCGCTGTAAAAAGTGTAATTTTGCCTTCGTAAACAAAAACAAATTCAAAATAAGTTAGAATATGAGCAAGACTTATAAGATTGAGGTTGACTGTGCTAACTGTGCTAACCTCGTGGAAGAAGCCGCTAAAAAAGTTGAAGGAGTTAAAGACCTTTCGATTTCGTTCATGACCCAGAAAATGAAAGTAACCTTTGAAGAAGGGGCGGATGAAACAACTGTGATGGCAAACGTGCTTAAAGCTGCTAAGAAAGTTGAATCTGACTTTGAGATTCTTTAAAATGCGATTACAGACCAATATAGTCCGGCTAATGTAGGTCGGACTTTTGTGTTTAATTAATGCTCTATGAACAAGAAACAGCACAATATGCTTGTCAGGATCATTATTGCAGTAATAATGACAGTGGCATTGCAATTTATTAATGTTACGGGATGGCTTCAGTTGTCATTGTATCTCATCGTCTATCTGATTATCGGAGGAGATATATTGAAAAAAGCTTGGAAAGGTATAATCAACGGTAGAGTTTTTGATGAGAACTTCCTTATGGCAGTCGCAACTATTGGAGCATTTGCATTGGCAATATACGAAAGAAGTGGTGATTACCTTGAAGCAATAGCCGTAATGCTTTTCTACCAGATAGGTGAATTTTTCCAAAGCTATGCTGTAGGTAAAAGTCGCAAGAACATTGCTGCTTTAATGGATATTCGCCCTGACTATGCTAACATTGAACAAGACGGAACTATTATAAAGGTTGATCCGGATGATGTGGAAGTTGGGCAGATTATATTAGTACAACCCGGTGAAAAGATTCCTATAGACGGAATTGTCGTTTCAGGAGAATCATCACTTAATACGTCTGCTTTAACGGGAGAGTCTCTTCCCCGTGAGGTTTGTAAGGATGATGAGGTTATAAGTGGAAGTATCAATCTGTCGGGACTATTGAAAATCAAAACGACAAAAGATTTTGGAGACTCTACTGTTTCTAAGATACTTGAACTTGTCGAGGATTCCGCATCAAGAAAATCAAAGTCGGAGAATTTCATTGCAAAGTTTGCCCGTGTCTATACCCCTGCAGTATGTTATGGAGCATTAGCGCTCGCCATTTTGCCACCGCTTTTTTTGATGGTGTTTAAGGGCGCTCCGTTTGACTTTGAAACATTTGAGACTTGGGTGTACCGGGCTTTAGTATTCCTTGTGATAAGTTGTCCGTGTGCTCTCGTTGTGAGTATCCCGCTTTCATTCTTTGCCGGAATAGGTGGCGCCAGCCGTGAAGGAATACTCGTAAAGGGTGCGAATATTCTTGAAACACTTTCCAAGATAAAGACTGTTGTTTTCGATAAAACTGGTACACTCACCCAGGGCGTCTTTGAAGTTAATGCTTTTCACGATAACGATGATAAAGATCTTGATGAACGTAAAGCAACAATACTTGAGTATGCTGCGATCGCAGAGTCCTCATCATCCCATCCCATTGCACGATCACTTCAACGCGCCTATGGACACAAGATTGACCGTAGCCGCATGACTGATTTACAAGAAATAAGTGGCTATGGTATTACAGCAGTGATTGACGGTAACCCGGTTGCTGTCGGCAATGAAAAGCTTATGCGCAGTTTGAATATCGAACCTTGCCATTGCCATACAGCTGGAACTATCGTCCACATTGCTATTAAGAATAATTATGCCGGTCATATAGTGCTTGGAGACGTTATCAAACCTACGTCTAAAGAAGGTATTTCTGATTTATATCGTTCTGGAGTACAGCACACCGTAATGCTTACAGGAGACGCAAAATCTGTTGCAGAGCAGACCGCAGAACAATTAAAGATAAAGCAAGTTTACAGTCAGTTGCTTCCGTCAGATAAGGTGTTTCATCTTGAACAAATTCTTAATGACCCCCAAAAATATGGCAATGTCGCATTTGTTGGGGATGGCATAAACGATGCCCCAGTACTCTCCCGTGCAGACCTCGGCATAGCCATGGGGGCTGTTGGAAGTGACGCGGCAATAGAAGCGGCAGATGTAGTGCTTATGGATGATGATCCGCGAAAAATCGGCAAGGCGATACGTGTTTCTCGTAAATGCCTTAAGATTGTTTGGGAGAACATCATTATGGCTCTCGGAATAAAAGGTGTTTGCCTGATACTCGGAATATTCGGTATTGTGAATATGTGGCTTGCCATTTTTGCTGATGTCGGAGTTATGATTTTGGCTGTTCTGAATGCGATACGTGCCATGTATGTTAGAAAAATCTGATGAATAAAAATTTCTCTCGGATCCCTAATTATATACAATCATGAAAGACTCCTTTCCTGAATTGAAATATTCCAAAAGCGCATGTGGCGTTGAGTTTATGCTCAATGTTGCAGATCGTTCTGAGTGTCCTTCCTGGTTCAATTGGAAGGATAAATATGTTACAGATTTCTTTGAGTTCTATTTCTTCCGCTCAGCCAATGGATTCGTTGTTCTCAATGGGGAAAAAGTAGAGCTTTACGATGGGTGTATCCTCGTTATTTCGTCGCGCCAACATCAAGAATGGCACATTGATATAGAGTGCCTTGACTATACTTTCCTGATTTTTCAGGAGAATTTCATGTCTAACATTCTATCAGATCCTTACTTTATCTATCGGTTACAATATTTTTTTCAGCACGACCATCCGGTTTGCTTTGACTTACAGGAAACAGAGATAGAATTAATACTCGCTCTGCTCGCTGAAATTAAAAGAGAACTTCGTAACCCTGTTTCCGATAGTTATCATCTGATTGCCGCTAACCTTTTTAAGTTTCTTATTGTACTGAACAGATTCTATTCTGAGAGATTCAACCTGTCACAATGCGTTCCTGTCAACTTGGTTGCTTTTAAGTATAAAGAATTACTTGAAAAGAATATCCGCAGCTCATTCCGGGTTGCGGATTATGCGCGTATGCTGGGTATTAGCCGTATAGCTTTGAATAAAGCTGTTGATGATGCTTTCGGCGCAACAGCAGTACATCTTCTGAAACAGCGTCTGCTACAAGAGATAAAAAACGATTTGATATACACTACGAAAACCCCCAAGGTAATTGCATCAGAATTAGGTTTTTCTGCTCCTAATCATCTTATGCGGTTTTTTAAGCAACAGACTGGTCAAACCATTGGTGCATACCTTGAATATATCCGTAGTCACGGGCATGAATGACAGAACTTTGTAAAACGGTACGATTCTTAACTGTTTTGGTACGATTTAACCTTATAATAAGGCAACCCATCTCCCGATACACTCGTTTTAATTATCAAAAGGGCAGTTGTAATATTGCAACTACAAAATCTAAAACGAGATATATATGACCGAACAAAATAAAATCAAAGAACTGCGAGAGCTAATCAGCAAGGCAGACGCCATTGTGGTAGGAACCGCCTCCGGTATGTCAGCTGCCGGAGGTCTCAGATATTATTATCAAGACGATGATGACTATAAAAAGATAGCCGGAGGTCTTCGTGAGAAATATGGAGTAAAGAATCTATTTGACGCGTATTATGATCGCAGACTCACTAAAGGTGAGCATTGGGCACTTTTACTTCGCTCCATAAAACATTTGTACGATATTGACACTCCGGAGGTCTATGAAGAATTGGCTCA
>CAMWSM010000135.1 GCA_947176915.1 uncultured Porphyromonadaceae bacterium
GGCTGTTGCTCCATCACCGCCTTCATGCGGTTGAAGATGAGCCAGTAGAGGCGGTATTCATCATCTGTCATGCCCTTCTCGACAGTGCGGAGGGTGATGATGGCGTGGTTGTTGAGGGTCGCTCCGTTCTCTCCCCACTGATAGCCGTCGGTATCGCCGAAAACGGTTTCAAGATGTCCGCGCAGTTTTTCGGGAAGATGTGAACAGGCTGTAAGGGGTGACGAGATAAGACCTTTCGTGTAGAGGCTGTAGGCGACTCTCGTGGTATGGTCAGGCATAAAGCCGAGGTTGTTGTATGCGTCCATCTGGAGAGTGAGCAGCGTGTGGAAACGGATATTGTAACCTGTGGTCTCGGCGACTGTCAGTTTACCGTTCACCGATGTTCCGGGAGGAATGTCGGTGAGGATTGCTTCGGCTTCCTGTTCATCTTCCCATACGGATAATGACTCGTAGCAGTCAAGGTTGTTCACGTTGAGCTGGACTGAATAGCCACTGCGCGGCTTGTCGCTTTCATCGGCAGGATTGGTGATCTCCGCCAGATATTCGAGTGCCATCACCTGATGACGCGAGAGATTGAAGCCTGCGTTCCAGCCTTCAGCCAATGCACGGCGGATATTGTATGAGAAAAGCAAGTCCATTCCTTTGGTTACGAGTCCTGTCTGGGCGAGGCGGTGAAGCTGCCGTCCCGACTCGCGGTAGTAGAACGCTCCACGGATTGCCCCGTAGCTGAGGCGCGTGAGCCACATGCGGCTCCGGGGACAACCGACGCGGAAGTGTCGGCAGATGTTGAAGAAGCGTGCCTGAGCGTCTGCACCTCCGTCGGAGGCGAACACGACTTCCGTTGCATCACGGAAAAGCGGTTTGAGCGTGCGCTCCAGCGGCTTCATGGTCACAGCCATCCTGAACTTCTCAGGAATGAAGGGATATTCCCCGGTCATTTCCTCCAGCGGTGTCTGGCGGATGAACTTGACCGGAACGGTCGCTACGGTTATTGAGTCACTGGCATAGATGCCTTTTGCGGTTTCGGTTTCTGCGCCCATTGCGAGGGCTACTGTCTTTGAGGTGCGATTGTTCTCGCAGATAATTAAAATCATAATTTAGTATGGGTTTAGTGGATTTTATAATGGCACGGGGACAGTCTGCCCATCCCCGTGCCGTTGGGGATGCTTGTTTTTTGAGTGACACTCACGCCGTTGGGATAATTGCGGCTTTGATTGCGGATACAGTGGTCGGAACGGCAGTCATAATTGGCGGTCGTGTCGGTGAATCGCAGTCGTTTCTGACTGTGGAATTAAATTTCAGTGGTGTCGGCAGCGTTCAGACTTTGGGACCTTTCGGTTTCCTCTGCTTCTGCTGCTGGTTATCGTCTTTGGGGGCTGTCTGCCCTCGCTGGAGAGGCTCCTTGACATTCTTGGTGGCCTCGTTGGTCTTGCCGTCGTTGTTGACAGCCATCTGGGTCTTGCTCTCCTCGGCGATGCCCACGACCTTGTTGCGGTCGGGATATATCCGCTCGGTCTCAGGCTGTCCCTTTTGGGGATTGTACTGGAAGTAGATGGTGCAGTCGTTGCCGAACTTGTCCTTCCCTTCGCCAACGAGCACTTTCTTTCCGGCAAGGTAGTCTGCCTGCTGCTGCTCGTTGAGGGGTATCTTGCACCAGCGTTCAAGACGCTTCAGTGAGCCGTCCTCGTTGTGCCACGAGTCGCGTGCCTGCTGTTGTCCTCCCTGCGCCTGTGACTGTGCCTGATTGTGGCGGTAGAGGTCTGAGTTTACAAAGACGATGTCGCGCTTCGACGCGCTGTATTGCAGGTCGGCGGTGAATTTCGCGCCGTTGGGGAGTTCGATGTGCTGCTCCCTGATGAGTCCTCCGTTTTTGAGGACGCCAATAGCCTTCATGTCGAGGTCGATGTTTGCGACCTTGGGCTTGATGTAAATCTTGCTGACCGGGATCGCCTCAATCTCGTTGGTGAGCTTGTCGATGCTCACGAGGCTTTTCTGCAATTCCCCTGTCTTGGGGTCGGCAAGTTCCACGACTTTGCCGAGATTGCCGGTCTTACGGAGTTCCGCCTTGTCCTCCTTTGTGAAAGTGTACCCTTTGAACTCTTGGTCGAGCTGCGGCTCACTGCGGATAAAATGAGGCACAAGTGAGTATGAGCCGTCGGGGTTGGAACGGAACGAGAGTTTTGCCTGAAGCGAGAACTTCTCGTCTCCGAATTGGGGCGTCACTGTGAACAGCTGCGGCGACTTGTGGTTATATACCATCTGATCCAATGCCCCTGACTTTTCAAGGTCGTCGCGCTTTATGCCCCACTGCTGTTCTATCTTGACCCAGTCTATACTGTTGGGGTCAATAGGCTCCGTCTTTGCGGAGGGTGCAGGAGTCTGTTCCGGCTTCTGCTCAGGTGTCTGTTCCTGTGCCTGACTTGCAGACTGACCGGGAGCCTCAACCTTGACCTCGTAGGGTTTGAGCATATCGGCGTTGTCACCGGGGTTCTGTATCAGGTCTGCCATCACCGGACCGACAAGCTTGTAATTCTCTTCCTGCAACTTGAAGAAACTGAACAGCGTGGGGTTCTTTGCCTGCCGGATGAAGTTTGACATGAACGCTTCGAGGGGGTTCTGCCCTTTGGTGAACTTTACAAGTTCGCTGAACGGCGTTGACTTTGCGTCTGCCATCTTGGGAGTGCCGTCGGGGTTCTGCCCGACAACCGCTCCCACCTGCCCGGTCTCGTTGTTTCGGGCAATCAGCACTTCTGGCTGATCGGGAGTTTGGTCCATAATTTATAAAGGGATTTAGTGGTGGTGTTTGGCGTTGCCGCCGGGTTTAGGATTTTCGCTTCACGGTTCTGTATTCTGGATGGGAAGAACTTATGAAGGATTGTTCGAGAAACCTGTCGAGGTCGCTTTGAAGGACAAACTTGATGTTGCCCTCTATGCTCTCATATACTTCGAGCTTTCCTGCGTCGCGGTATCGCTTTACTGTCTTCTCGCTGACATTCAGCCCTGAAACAATATCGTCGAGAAGGATTATCGGCTCACCGCGAAATAAAAGCTGCGGACGGTTTCCCGATTGGTTCCGGCAGGGACTTCTTACACGTTGCTCAGTGAGAGATACTCCTGCCTGTGCGGATTGTGGTAAATCCATTGTCTGTGTCTGTCTCATCGGCTCAGTCGTTGTTTACGGTTACTGACTGTGTTGCCGGGACATTGATACCCATGAAGGGTGCGAGAAGTTTTGCCGCCGCCATGAGGAACATTGAGCCGTAGAGCCATGCGGTCGCTTCGGAGGGCATTGCCGCCGTCGGATTGAAACCGCCCTTTCTTCTGCCGGGCTTGCGGTTGGACTTTCTGTTTCTTGACTTGGGCTTCCTGTCGAAGCCTGTGGTGCTTGGGGGAGTTGTTGCTTCCATTCGGTTATATGTTTTTGAGTTTAACTTACTGAGGTTTTGC
Organism: uncultured Porphyromonadaceae bacterium; assembly: GCA_947176915.1. Lineage (GTDB taxonomy): Bacteria > Bacteroidota > Bacteroidia > Bacteroidales > Muribaculaceae > Lepagella. Next base: position 3,448 of record CAMWSM010000135.1, read on the forward strand.
GCCTCGTTCGGTATTATAACCTTATGGTTGCTGAAAACGTCGATTTAGCGAGTGTTAAAATTGTAAGTTCCTAATCCAGTGAAAAATAAAACGCGCTTATTGCTGAATTGTTAAAAATAGAGACTCGCAGAATGGTAAGATAAGCGGAAGAAAATTCCGAAAAATGAGGGATTTTTGAG
>CAMWSM010000136.1 GCA_947176915.1 uncultured Porphyromonadaceae bacterium
CTCTCGACGTTTCTGTAGTAGACCTTACTTGCAACCTCGAGAAGCCCGCTACAAAAGAGGAGATCTGCGCAGCTATGAAAGAGGCTGCTGAAGGCGAACTCAAAGGCGTGCTCGGCTACACAGAGGATGCTGTGGTAAGCTCTGACTTCCTCGGCTGCCCCTTGACTTCAATCTTCGACGCTAACGCCGGTGTATATCTCACTGACAACTTCGTGAAGGTTATCTCTTGGTATGACAATGAGATCGGCTATTCTAACAAGGTGCTCGACCTCATCGCAATCATGAAGAAATATAACGGCTAATAATCGGTCGAAAAACTCTAAAAGAGGCTTCGGAGTCTTCCGGAGCCTCTTTTTTATCACTAACTTTTGGCTGCCTTAACATTTTTTATTAACTTTGCTCATCTCCTTATTATTTTTCTAATTCTTACCATGTTGACGCTCGATCACACTGAATTTATATATTATTGGCTCTTTAATGATATTTCGGTCTTCATAATATCCTTTATTATCTCAGGAATTGTGATACCGAAGATTATCCTGATTGCTTTCCGGAAGAATCTTTTTGACGATGTTAATGAAAGGAAGATTCATCGGGGAGTCGTGCCCCGTCTGGGAGGAATCGCCTTTTTTCCGGCGTTCCTTTTTTCTATGGCGCTGGTCATAGCCGGGAACATACGGCTCGACTATCCCTGGATGCAGACTGCCGTAGACGGCCGGCTCATGCCTCTTTTCTTTGAGATATGCGCCATAATCCTGCTCTATCTCGTAGGAATTGCCGACGACCTCATAGGGGTGAAATATCGTGCCAAGTTTATTGTGCAGATAGTTTCGGGACTGCTTGTGGTGAGTGCGGGGATGTATATATCGGATTTTTACGGAATGTTCTGGCTCCATACTCTTCCGACCTGGCTTGCGGTTATTTTCACGCTTCTTGTTGTGGTTTTCGTGGTCAATGCCATCAATCTGATAGACGGCATCGACGGACTTGCTTCCGGTTTGAGCACCATAGCGCTTGGCTTTTATGCAGTGGTTTTCTATATGGGAGGGGAGTATGTCTATTCGATGCTTGCCGCCGCCACTGCGGGAACCCTTTTTCCATTCTTTTACTATAACGTGTTTGGCGACGCGAAGCGCCAGAAGAAAATTTTCATGGGCGATACGGGAGCTTTGACAACGGGTATGGTGCTTGTCTTCTGTGTGATAGGAGTGATGTGCTGCAAGCCCGACTTCCTGACGGATAATTACAATCCGGCGATTGTAGCCCTCTCTCCCCTTATCATTCCCTGTTTTGATGTGCTTCGGGTATATTTCCATAGAGTGAAACGGCGCCGCAATCCCTTCTTGCCCGACAAATGCCATATTCATCACAAACTTCTTGCCTTAGGAATGAATCAGGCGAGTGCGCTCCTTACCATCTTAGGAGGGGCACTGGTGTTTATAGGCACTAATGTCCTTGTCTCTCCCTATATCAATCCTAATCTTATATTTCTTATAGACATTGTTTTATGGTGTGCCGGCAATATGGCGTTGACGCAAGCCATACGCCGTCGTGAGCATCGTCTCGGCACGACACTCTACGATTAAATCCAAGCCTCGTGAAGAGCTATTCCTGTATTTATTTACATTTTTTAACACGATAGTGGATAAAAGAAATGTAAATAAATATTAACTTTGCGCCATATTTAAACAAAAGCGATTATTTTTGTTGATTTTGTAGAAATATTCTATAAAATTGATTTAAATAATAGAAAAATTCCAATTGCTCTCTCCACATCGTGATGATGTTCCATTAAAACTATATGTCTATGAAGTTTCTACAGGTAAAAAAGATCAACACTGCCTGGATGATAGTTTTCATCCTGATGTTAGGGTTAAGCATCGTGGGCTGTATCGTTACCCCCCGCGAAGGTATTTTCGACATGCCGGGCAGTCATATCTATGCTAATGTGGCGTGGATGATAACGGCTACGATTTTCGTATTGATGATGACTCCGGGTCTCTCATTTTTCTACGGGGGCATGGTGAGGGTGAAGAATGTAATTTCCACCATGTTGCAGAGTTTCATCGTGATGGGTGTGGTGAGTGTCATTTGGGTAGTGTTCGGTTTTTCGCTCGCTTTCGGGGAGGATGTAGGACATATATTCGGAAATCCGGCAACTTTCTTCATGTTTGACAATGTAGGAGTTACGAATGTTACTGACGCTGCCAACGAATGGACTCAGATCGGAATAGCCACTACTACGATTCCTTTGGCACTTTTTGCATTGTTCCAGATGAAATTCGCCATAATTACTCCTTCATTGATTACAGGCTCTTTCGCAGAGAGGGTGCATTTCGCGGGTTATCTGCTTTTTATGGTGCTATGGACCATTATTGTCTATTGTCCTCTTGCCCACTGTACGTGGCATCCGGACGGACTTTTCGGCATGATGCATGTGCATGACTATGCCGGGGGAATCGTTGTCCATGCCGCCTCGGGTATCGCTGCCCTTACGGGGGCTCTTTATCTCGGGAAACGCACTACAAAGAAGGAATCCAAACCTGCCAACGTTCCTTTCGTTCTCCTTGGGGCAGCCCTTCTATGGCTCGGGTGGTTCGGTTTTAATGGCGGCTCCTCCTTGGCAGCCGATGGAATTGCCATATCAGCCTTTCTGAACACCAATACAGCCGCTGCCACCGCTATGGTTGTCTGGATAGCGATGGATGGGTTGAGAGGTCATAAGCCCTCCGCAATGGGCGCTGCGATAGGCGCTGTCGTGGGTCTTGTGGCAATCACTCCCTGTGCCGGCTGGGTAAGCGTAGGACAAAGCGTATGCATATCCTTCATCATAACGATATGCTGTAATCTTGCCTGCAGCTGGAAAGGCTACAGCAATATGCTTGATGACGCTCTGGATGTTTTCCCGACCCACGGCTTGGGAGGAATTATCGGAACGATTCTGACAGGCATTTTCGCGTATGACTTCTTTGCTGCCGGTGATGCCGAGATGATTTCGCGCAACGAGTTTTTCTGGAATCATATCCTTGTGCTTCTTATGGTGGTGGCATATACTTTCCTGATGAGTTACGCTCTCTACTGGCTCACGGATAAGATTATTCCAATGCGTGTCTCGGGCCGTAACGAGATAATAGGTCTTGACCGCTCGCAGCATGATGAGGAATATGGCGGAGAGACCGGGCTTGCGGAGGATTCAATAACTACCGATGACTGGTATCGCAATCAGGAGTGAAGCATTAGGGGTTAGGTGTTAGGCATTAGGCGTTAGGCATTAGGTGTTAGGCGCGAGAAAATTTATTAAAAATAAGATAAAGGAGCGACTTCAAGTGGGTCGCTCCTTTATCTTCTAAAGCCTTGAGCCTAACCCCTAACCCCTAACCCCTAACC
>CAMWSM010000137.1 GCA_947176915.1 uncultured Porphyromonadaceae bacterium
CTTGAAGCAGTTCTTATAAATTTAGGAGTGAAGAGACCTACCGACGATAGGATTTAGAACTTGTAGCTTACATTGAGGAATACGGGCAGTGCGCCGTAATTCTTCATATACTGGTACTTGAACTCAAGACCGGCTGCCCAGTTCTTGCTGAACTCATATTCGCCACCGATACCGATGTTGAATACAAACTTGCTATTATCCTGTTTGTAACCGGCATGCTCATAATGCAAATTACCTATACCGATTCCGGCGGTCGGGTAAATATAAAAGCCTCCTGACAGTGGCACCATAAAATCGGCATTAGCTGTCGCGGTGAAAGTACTAAACCCGTTGTCCTCAAAACCACCGTTCAGGTCAAGGGCAAGACGGATAAGATCTGTAGCTGAATATTGCAAACGACCACCGAGAAGGAAGTTTGTGGGACTACCTGAGCCTTCTATCACGGGCTGAACACCTAAATTGACACCGACACCAAATTGTCCTGCATGTTGTGCAAATGCTCCGGTAGCACCGAGGGCGATCATAGCTGAAGCGAGTATAACCTTTTTCATAATTTTTGATTTTTAGCAATGTTAAACATACCGTTAATAAGTTCCCGAGAGGGGAAATTTTCAATTAGCGTTGAAGATTGACTTCGGTATTATAACACAACATACAAGAGAATGGTTGACTCGCAATAAAAAATTTATTTAAGGAACAATGTGAAAAAAGCGTTAAAAAAAGTTGGCTTTATCGGCAAATTATGATAATTTTGCACGTGAATCCACACGGTATGCCGAGGCATGCCGTGAATCAGTGTTTCAAAACGTGTCAAAACTAAGGATAAACTAAACAACTATCAATAACAACTTAATTAAATCAAAAACTGCTATGTGGTTATCATCCTCATCTGTAGGGCGTAAGTTCGTTATGGCCGTCACAGGCGCCGTTCTCGTCCTATTCGTCACATTTCACTGTTTGATGAACACCGTAGCCATCTGCTGGCCAGCCGCCTACAATTCCATCTGCGAATTCCTCGGCGCCAACTGGTATGCCCTCATTGCTTCAGCAGGTCTCGCTCTGTTCATCATCATCCACATCATCTACGCGGTGATGCTGACTCTTCAGAACCGCAAGGCACGCGGCAACGACCGCTACTCCATCTCCAAACGTCCCAAAAACGTGGAGTGGTCAAGCCAGAACATGCTCGTGCTCGGTATCGTAATCCTCGCTTTCCTTGCTGTTCACATGATCCAGTTCTGGGCTAAGATGCAGCTTCAGGAAATCCGTGGTGCCGAAGAGGCTCTTCCCCCTGCCGCCGGCACACTCTTCATCCAGGAGGCATTCCAGCTCGTGTGGACTCCCATCGTCTACATCATCGGCTTCATCGCTCTCTGGTTCCACTTCAACCACGGTTTCTGGTCAATGTTCCAGTCTTGCGGTTGGACCAACACCGCATGGATCGAGCGTCTTAAGAAGATCGGCTGCTGGTGGGCTTCTATCGTTGTGCTTCTCTTCATCGCTCAGGCAATCGTATTCACAGTGAAAGCTCACGAAGGATACTACAAGAACGATCCCGTGCTCCGCGAACAGTATAAGAACATGATCCCCGCTATGATCGAGAAAGATTTCGGTCCGGACGCAGCCCAGCTTTCACGTCAGATTGAAGCCACTCCTTATGAGGGCGTTTCGCAGGGCATCCGTCAGATGGAAAGCGGCATGAAGCAGCAGCTCGAACGCATGCAGGCTCCCGAGGCTCAGACCTATATGCAGACTAATCCCGATGCTGCCCAGCAGATTGAGACTCTCACCAAGCAGACCGAGGCTCTCGGCCGTGTAGTAGAGCTCTTCGAATATCTTGAAGGCTCCGCTTCGGAAGACACTTCCAATAATCCCAACCCTGCAAACTAATTTAGCGCTATGGCAAATTTAGATAAAGTTAAAGTAATGAATCCGGCCGACTCTAAGATCCCGGAGGGTCCTATCGCTGAGAAATGGACCAACTACAAAGCTCACCAGAAGCTTGTTAACCCCGCCAACAAGCGTAAACTTGACGTTATCGTTGTCGGAACCGGCCTCGCCGGAGCTTCTGCCGCCTCCACTCTCGCAGAGCTCGGATTCAACGTGCTCAACTTCTGCATCCAAGACAGCCCCCGCCGCGCCCACTCTATCGCAGCTCAGGGCGGTATCAACGCTGCCAAGAACTACCAGAACGACGGCGACTCTGTATATCGTCTTTTCTATGACACCGTTAAGGGTGGCGACTACCGCGCACGCGAAGCCAACGTTTACCGCCTCGCCGAGGTAGCCAACAATATCATCGACCAGTGTGTGGCTCAGGGTGTCCCCTTCGCACGTGAATACGGCGGTCTCCTTGCCAACCGTTCTTTCGGTGGCGCTCAGGTAAGCCGTACATTCTATGCAAAGGGTCAGACAGGTCAGCAGCTCCTTCTCGGTGCCTACTCTTCTCTCAACCGTCAGATCCAGCTCGGCAAGGTGAAGAGCTACAACCGTTATGAGATGCATGACGTGGTGCTCATCAAAGATAAGGACGGTGTGGAACGCGCACGCGGTATCATCGCCAAGAACCTTGTGACAGGCGAATTCGAGCGTTTCGCAGCTCACGCAGTGGTTATCGCCACCGGCGGTTACGGCAACACCTACTTCCTTTCTACCAACGCTATGGGTTGCAACTGCTCCGCAGCTATGGCATGCTACCGTAAGGGCGCATACTTTGCCAACCCCGCTTATGTACAGATCCACCCCACCTGTATCCCCGTTCACGGCGACAAGCAGTCTAAGCTGACCCTTATGTCTGAGTCTCTCCGTAACGACGGCCGCATCTGGGTACCGAAGAATATTGAGGATGCCAAGAAGCTCCAGAAAGGTGAGATCAAGGGTAGCGACATTCCCGAGGAGGAGCGCGACTACTACTTGGAGCGCCGCTATCCGGCATTCGGTAACCTTGTGCCCCGTGACGTTGCTTCACGTGCTGCCAAGGAGCGTTGCGACGCCGGCTATGGTGTCAACAACACCGGTCTTGCCGTATTCCTCGACTTCTCAGAGGCTATCAACCGTC
>CAMWSM010000138.1 GCA_947176915.1 uncultured Porphyromonadaceae bacterium
TACACGTTCATGTCGTGTTCCGCTACCTGTTCCGTGTCAGGCGACACGTTGTTTTCGGTGTTCTTGACTGTCTTTGACTTTGCAAAGACCGGGGTTGTCACGCCTGCTACGGCGATGAAAGAAAGGAAAAAGAGTTTGAACCTCATGTAATTGTGGATTTAGTGGTAAAATAATTTATGGATTTTCGGGCTGGTGGAGCATAACACGGTAGCCTGCTTTCAGATGAACCTTTACAGTACGCATCTTCTTGGTAAGGTACTGGCTTACTCCGTTGATGAGACCCCTGCCAACGTCTGACGCTATCTGCGCCCCCGTATTGGTGGAGATGTTTATGGAACTGCCCATAGTGCTGCCCATGTTGGCACCTATCTCGTGCAGCGCGTCGCTCTCCATTGAGTTCGGGATATTGATGCCCTCCTGTCCGTCGGAGTCATACACCTGCAACTCCACGTCATAGACCGAGCCTTCGCACTCGACGGAGGATATTTCGACCTCCAGTCTCTCGCCCTGCAAGCGTGCCGCCCCCACTATCGTTGTGTTCCGTGGGATAAGACGGTTGCCTATCCACATCGGTTCGGTGATCCTCAGCCTGACACCCTGTCCGTTGGTTATGGTCTGGTCACCGGCTACGACTGCGGCGATGGTGTTCTTTGAAGCCGATTGCCTTACGCCAACCGAAGTGTTGAATCCCCTGTCGGAGGACGTGCCTAAGGTTGACACCACCGAGCGGTTTACCTGCGCAACGGGCTGGACATTCCGTTTACCCTTTTCATCCTCCGGCTGTTGGGGAGTCTGATAGCCGCCTCCGTTTCCGTTGCCCATATACTGCGCCGCCAACTGGTAGGAGCGTTCAAGCATCTCCATCTGGTCAGGCTGCTGGGTCTGCTGCTGTGCGAGAGCGTTCTGAGCCTCCAGCTCGTCAATCCTCGCCTGCAACTCAGCCATGTCAGCCGATTGCGACGTTTCGGGAATGTAGAAGTCATTGAGCGAAGCCTGAACTTCCTGATATGTCTGCGCCGACTGCTCGATAGCCGAGGTCTGCTCAACCGTATCGGTGGACTGTGTGGCAGTGAGGGTGTCAAGCACCGCGATAGCCTGCTGCTGGTTCTCACGTTCACGGGCAGCGTCTGCCGCCGCGTATTCCTCAGCCTTGCTCTTTATCCCGTCGTTCTCTCCTTCGGGTATTTCGGTGTTGAAGGCTTCGCCCACCTTGTCGTCGCTCTTGTCAAGGCTGGAGCAGAGTATCCAGACCACGACCACGCCACAGAGGACTGCCGCCGGCATCACGACGAGATATTTCATCATCTTCTGCCGCTCTGCCTGTGACTTCGGCTGGAAGAAGCCGTTAATCCTCGCTTTCCATTCCTGCATCGTCATAGGCGGAGGTGGTTAAGGGTTTGACATCGTTTTTGGGGAGGTCAAGCGAGCGGATATGCTCCACTTCGACCGCATGGCGTGCCTGACCGAGACCGATACGGTAACAGGCGTGTCCGAACACGAAGAACGCTGTGAGGACAAAGACGCAGAGCATAACGCTCACTACCGTCAGGCGTTTCCTCCGGGGCATCGCGTCGCACTCCTTGCGGAGTCTCTCTTTCAGCTTGCCCCAGTAACTGGATAAGATATGTTTAGGGTGCTTCATCGTTTGGTTGTGATTATGTCCTTGTTTTCAAGGATGGTGAAACCTTCAATAATAAATCCGTTGGGATTGTCGTCGGAGCGTGAGGCGTTTGACAGTCGGCATGTCGTTACCAGACTGCGCTGTGTCACGTTGCTCTCGCGGATGATCATCTGCCGGGCATAGGTCTTGGCAGTGTAAGGATAGCTGTTGAAATCGCAGACGACGCTGTCAACCTGCACCACCTGATTGATGTTTCCGGCTATGATACGGTTGTAGTATCCTTTCTCGGAGAAATCGGTGTAGTAGTTATATGCGCTCTTGTCGGAGAGTATCAGCGCACGGTTGATGTTGTGCTCGATTGCCGACTTGTCGGGCGAGAGGTTGAAGAACAGCTCGTGGAAGCGGCGGACATGCTCACGCGCCTCTGCCGGGCGGTTCTGCGCCATGTCCTGCGAAAGTGCGAGCATCAGGCTCTTGCCGTTGTCAAGGACATAAATCTTCTCCCTCTGCTTCTCGGCGAAGCTGAAGGCACATACCAGTGCCACCGACACCACCACAGCGCACATCGCCACGAACACTATGCCGAACAGACGTATCTGGCGGAAAGATGACTCGATGTTTCTAAGTGACTTGAATTCCATTGAAATACAGTTTGAATATCATTTGAAATCTATTTGAGGAGCTTGCCGATGCGACCTGCGGCGTTTCCGGCTACCGCACCTCCCACGCTTGCAGCTCCTGAGCCGACCTGCATGGCGGTGTTGTTGATTGCACGGTTGTAGTTGCCTGCGCCTCCTGCCTGAATTATCCACCCTGCCACAGTGGGGATTGTGAAGTAGCCGACGATGCCGATTATCATGAATATGATGTAGCAGGTGTTCGAGCTGTCAAGGTTCGCGTTGGGGTTGTTCATCAGTTCCGAGATGTCGTTCTGCAACATCAGCACCTGTATCTTGGCGAGTATCGTCGAGAACAGATCCGCGACAGGCAACCAAAGGTAGGTCTGTATGTATCGGCATATCCACTGGGTCAGGGTTGACTGGAAACCGTCCCACACCGAGAGCGCGAAGGCGACCGGACCGAGTATCGCAAGCACTATCAGGAAGAATGTGCGTATCGTGTCTATCGTGAGCGACGCAGCCTGAAAGAGCATCTCCAGAAGTTCGCGGAAGAAATCCTGAATGGCTTTCTTTACCTTATACATGCCGCGCTCGATATACATTCCGGCGGCGGTGCCGACCTCCGTAACGCCCAACTCGTCTATCTGTCTGTCAAACTCAGCGTCAT
>CAMWSM010000139.1 GCA_947176915.1 uncultured Porphyromonadaceae bacterium
CCACATCTACATCCGGTGCAGGAAATTCTTCCTCAACTTCCGCCACTCAGCAGACCCAACACGGAGGAACTGCCAACAATGGCAACGGCGGAGATTATGACCTCACGCTTCCCGGTCTTGACCTTTTCCAGCCGGGTCAGTCATTCAATCCCGACGAGGAGGAGTTCCGCCGTCGTATGCAGCGTAAGAAGAAAAAAGGTCACAGACCGAAATTTTAACCACTAAATCCCGATTTAATTATGAGCCAACAGGAAGATGACCTCAGGGCGTTGGCAAAGATTATGGACTTCCTACGGGCGGTCAGCATAGTCCTTGTCGTCGCCAATCTATACTGGTTTACCCGTGTGGAAACCGTTGAAAGCGGATGGTTCTACAATACCGTCTATAAGATATGCGCCAATTTCAACCGAACATGCGGACTTTTCGCCACCACTTTCAACTCAAAGCTGTTCGCCCTCATGCTCCTTGCCCTGTCGTGCTTCGGCACAAAGGGGGTGAAGAATGAGAAGATCACATGGCGGTACATAATCATCGCCGTTATAGCCGGACTTGTGCTGTTCCTTCTCAACTGGTGGATGCCCGGTTGCGGTATGCGCTACGTCTATATCGCCACCACCATTTCAGGCTATGTCTGCCTGCTGATGGGCGGTATCTGGATAAGCCGTAGGCTGAAGAACAACATGATGGACGACCGTTTCAACGATGAGAACGAGAGTTTCATGCAGGAGACACGCCGGCTTGACAACGAATATTCTGTAAATCTGCCCACTAAATTCTACTATGAGAAGAAATGGCACAAGGGCTGGATAAACGTGGTCAATCCATTTCGCGCTTCGATTGTGCTCGGCACTCCCGGTTCGGGCAAGTCTTACGCCGTCATAAATTCCTTTATCAAACAGCAGATTGAGAAAGGTTTTGCGGCTTATATCTACGACTTCAAGTTTCCCGACCTGACGACCATCGCCTACAACCACATGCTGACGCATCAGGACGGCTACGGCAAGGTAAAGCCGAAATTCTATGTGATAAATTTCGATGATCCTGAACATTCGCACCGCTGCAACCCTATCTGTCCGGATTTCATGTCGGATATTGCCGACGCTTACGAGAGCGCGTACACCATCATGCTCAATCTGAACAGGACATGGGTGCAGAAGCAGGGAGATTTCTTCGTGGAGTCACCGATTGTGCTGTTCGCGGCTATAATATGGTTTCTCCGCATATATAAGGGTGGCGAGTTCTGCACCTTCCCCCATGCGATTGAGTTGCTCAACCGCCGTTATGAGGACTTGTTCCCGATACTCACGTCTTATCCTGAACTTGAAAATTACCTGTCTCCGTTCATGGACGCATGGCAGGGAGGGGCGCAGGAACAGTTGCAGGGTCAGATTGCATCGGCGAAAATCCCTCTGTCGCGTATGATTTCCCCTCAGCTTTACTGGGTAATGACCGGCAATGACTTCACTCTCGACATCAACAATCCGGATGAGCCTAAGATACTCTGTGTCGGCAACAATCCCGACCGCCAGAACATCTACGGCGCGGCACTCGGTCTTTACAACTCGCGCATCGTCAAGATTATCAACAAGAAAGGAAAGTTGAAAAGCGGTGTGCTGATAGACGAGCTCCCGACCATCTATTTCAAGGGTCTTGACAATCTTATCGCCACAGCCCGAAGCAACAAGGTTGCGGTGTGTCTCGGCTTTCAGGACTTCTCGCAGCTCAAACGCGACTACGGCGACAAGGAGGCTGCCGTGGTGATGAACACCGTCGGCAATATCTTCTCCGGGCAGGTTGTCGGTGAGACGGCAAAGACCCTCTCTGAGCGTTTCGGCAAGGTTCTCCAGAAGCGTCAGTCAATATCAATCAACCGTCAGGACATCAGCCATTCCTTCAATACCCAGATGGACAGTCTTATCCCACCGAGCAAAATCTCCACTCTCACGCAGGGTATGTTTGTCGGGGCTGTCTGCGACAACATTGACGAGCGCATAGACCAGAAGATATTTCATGCCGAGATTGTAATCGACAGCAAGCAGGTTAGCGCGGAGACGGCACGTTACAAGCCTATCCCGGTGCTTACCGACTTTCAGGACACCACTCCCGACCGCAGTCAGATGAAGGCGATTATCCAGCGCAACTACGAGAAGGTCAAGAACGATGCCGTCCAGATCATCAACGACGAGAAACAGCGCATCATGTCGGACCCGGCTCTGCGTCATCTGTTCATGCCCAAGTAAATTTCATAAACCACCACTAAATCCACAACCGTTATGTCATACAATTTCAAAGGTCTTGCAGACCTCAATTACTTTTATTTCTATCTTCTCAACTATCTTCAGGAAAACCGCTTTCAGGTGGAAGCCGACCATCCTCAGATTGTCGCCAACGCATCCGCTGCCCTTGACATCTTCGAGGAGGCACGCCGCAAAGGTTCTGACATCACTCAGGCGGAGGAGGAAGCCATGTCGGTGCTGTTCACCAACATCGGGGAGTCGGAGTATAACATCGTTACGGAAATCATACTTGAAAATTTCCGTGACACAATCGACCTCGACTGCGAGGCTGCCGTGGAATACTGGACTCCGCAGATTATGACCGATATTCCTGACCTGTTCGACGGCTTTGACCGCATGGCTGTCGGGGTTGACCCTCTTGACCTTGACATCAGAAAGAACGAG